>SVMQ01000224.1 GCA_015067375.1 Oscillospiraceae bacterium
TTTGTCGTGGTCGCACTCAGCTGGATAGTTATGAGTATCTTCGGCGCACTGCCTATGTGGATGTGCGGCGCGATACCGCATTATATCGACGCGCTGTTCGAAACGGTTTCCGGTTTTACCACGACAGGCGCGACGATATTGACGGATGTTGAGGCGATGCCGCGCTCTGTTCTCATGTGGAGGAGCTTTTCGCACTGGGTCGGCGGTATGGGAGTGCTTGTGTTTATCATGGCTTTTTTACCGCTGTCGGGCGGACAGAACATGCATATGATGAAAGCCGAATCTCCAGGGCCAACGGTAAGTAAACTGGTGCCGCGCGTAAAAATGACTGCGCTCATATTATATGCGATTTATTTTGCTCTTACGCTTGCAGAGTTTATTTTGTTGCTATTCGGCGGAATGTCCATATTCGAGGCACTTAATACTGCATTTGCAACAGCCGGAACAGGCGGATTTGGAATCGTTAATTCCAGTATAGGCGGATATACACCTTATGTCCAGATAGTGGTAACAGTGTTCATGTTATTGTTTTCTCTGAATTTTAACACATACTATCTAATACTTCTCGGTAAATTGAGGGATGCTTTTTCCATTGAGATAAAGACTTTTCTTGGAATAGTATTCGTTACGATCTCTATAATTACTGTGAATGTGGCATCAATGTTTGAAACTTTCGGAGAGGCGCTGAGGCACTCCGCATTTACAGTGGCGTCCTTGATGTCTTCTACGGGTTTTATGACGGTGGATTTCGACCTCTGGCCAGAGCTGTCGAAGATGCTGCTTATATTGGTGATGTTTATCGGCGCGTGTGCAGGAAGCACAGGCGGCGGTATAAAGGTGTCGCGCATCCTTATGCTGTTCAAGAGCCTGAGTAAGGAGATGGAGATGCTGGTGCATCCCCGTCAGGTAAAAAAGATAAAGCTGGATGGTCATGTCGTGGATCATGATACCATGCGTGGAGTTAATGTGTACATGGTGAGCTATGTCGTGATCTTCATGACATCGCTGGTGTTGCTGTCATTCGACGATCACAGCTTCACGACCAATTTTACCGCGGTGCTTGCGACGCTGAATAATATCGGCCCCGGTCTTGAAGCGGTGGGACCTACGCAGAACTTTGCGTTCTTCTCGATCCCGTCCAAGCTTATATTGATCTTTGATATGCTTGCAGGACGACTGGAGCTCTTCCCGATGCTGCTTTTGTTTAAGCCGTCGGTATGGAAAAGATAATTATGATCTGATAGCGAAAGGAACTCGAAATAATGTACGATCTCAACAAAGTAGGCGAACATACCTATTATATCGACGCGCCTACCAATTTGGGAATATATCTGTATAACGGAAACAAGGTCTGCATGATAGATGGCGGCAGCGACAGCGACGCTGCGAAAAAAGCGCTGCAGCATATCGAAGCGAATGGCTGGACGCTTGAAATGGTGCTGAACACTCACTGTCACGCCGACCACACAGGCGGCTGTGCATATCTGGCGGATAGGACAGGCTGCAGGAACTATGCACCCGGTGCGGATGCGGCGATCATGAGATATTCGTATCTTAATCCGACCTATCTTTTCGGCGGATTTCCTATGAAGGAGCTGGAAAACAAATTCACGCTCGCGCCGCCTTGCGACTGTCTGCCGCTCACTGAGGATGTGCTTCCTGAGGGGCTGACCTGCCTGCACGTTGACGGACACAGCTTTGAGCAGCTGGCTTTCAGAACGAGTGACGATGTGTGGTTCATGGCAGATTCGCTGATAAGCGCCGAAACGTTTCCAAAGTACAAGATAGCATTTCTGTATGATATACAAAAGCACCTTGACACGCTCGACCGCATCAGCAGGCTCAATGGAAAGCTGTTCATCCCCTCGCACTGTACTCCGCTGACCGATATACAGCAGCTTGCGGCGATAAACCGCGACAATGTGTACGAGGTCGCTGAGGATATAAAGCGTCTGTGCCGCGACGGTCTTACGATAGACGAGCTGTTGGAGCAGTTGTTTGCTGAATACAGGATACGGCTTTATATCATGCAGTATGCGCTGGTCGGATATACCACGCGCTCCTATCTGTCTTGGCTGAGTGCGCGCGGAGAGATCGCGCCTGTGTTCGATGGAACACGTCTTTTGTGGAAAACTGTATCATAACAAAAGCTGCCCTGAGTTTTTCTCGGGGTAGCGCTGTTTTATTGAGAACTGTTTAATGCATCTGTGCAAGCTTTCGTTCGATGTATTCATGCACCTCGTTTTCGGGGATTCCGAGAACGAACGCAAATTCACGGTCGATAAGCGCCTCGGCTGACCGCATTGCTTTTTCATCAACGGCAAGCAGCTTTTTCCCTTGTGCGGTGCGGCTCTGTTTTTCAAGATACAATGAATGCATCATGCTGATGATAAGGCGGTAGTCGTTGCTTGATAATATCTGATTGAAACGCTCCTTGCGGTGGTCGGCGGTGCTGCCCCAGTCAGGCTGATCGCCTGCCATGCTGTCTATGAGCGTATGTATCTCGTCCACTGTCAGCAGACAGCGCAGCTTAGTATCGGCGCAGTCCATCGGTACATAGTATTTTGAGCGCTCCGCGTTTTGTGGTACGAGTATGCAGTATTCGCGCTCTGTAACGCCGTCGAAGCTCTTTTTTTCAAATCCGTCGATACGGCATATCTCTGACGCGCGGTACATCACATATTTTCCGACCTCAAGCTGCATACTTATCTCTCCTTTTTTGATACCCTTTTTACAGGGCGCATTTTATGTCATTATATTAATTTTACCACATGACGGTATTTTTTTCAAAGGCAATATTCCACAATAATCTGTCGCTGCTATATAGCCAAAGTGCCTAAATATACGCATTTGTGCATGATAAAAGCTCCCATGCTTCATGGGAGCTTGTGTGTTATTTGTCCACCTTTTTTGCAAGCAGGGGAGAATACTTGTTTCGGAATTCCTCAAACCTGCCTTCGTCGAGCGCTTCTCTTATCTGCTCCATAAGGGTGTTGTAGAAGTACAGGTTATGCTGCACGGCAAGTCTGCCCGCAAGCTGCTCGCCCGCCTTGAACAGGTGTCGGATATAGCCGCGGCTGAAATTGCGGCAGGTCGGGCAGTCGCACTCGGGGTCGAGCGGACGCTCATCCAGCTTGTAGCACTCGTTCGTCGCGTGCATGATACCGCTCCATGTGAATACGGTAGCGTGGCGCGCATTGCGGCTTGGCATAACGCAGTCGAACATATCAACGCCGCGGTATACGCCCTCGATTATGTTGGAGGGGGTGCCTACGCCCATCAGATAGCGCGGCTTGTTTTCGGGAGCATACGGCAACACCTCATCGAGAATGTGATACATCACCTCTGCAGGCTCTCCTACAGCAAGACCGCCTACCGCATAGCCGTCAAGCTCCATCTCGCGGATAGTTTTCATGTGTTCCACGCGGATATCATCAAATGTGCCGCCCTGATTTATTCCGAACAGAAGCTGCTGCCTGTTGATGGTGGTGGGGTCGGCGTTGAGCCTTGCCATCTCGTCCTTGCAGCGCTGCAGCCAGCGTGTGGTGCGCGCAACGGACTGCTTTACATAGTCGTAGGGCGCAGGATTCTCGATGCACTCGTCAAACGCCATTGCGATAGTGGACGCGAGGTGCGACTGGATGCGCATACTTTCCTCAGGCCCCATGAAGATGCGCTTGCCGTCAATGTGCGAGGCAAAGTACACGCCCTCCTCCTTTATCTTGCGAAGCGACGACAGCGAGAATACCTGAAATCCGCCGCTGTCCGTCAGGATGGGCTTGTCCCAGTTCATAAACTTGTGCAGACCGCCCATCTTGTAGATGACGTCATCACCCGGGCGGAGATGCAGATGATAGGTGTTGCAAAGC
>SVMQ01000225.1 GCA_015067375.1 Oscillospiraceae bacterium
TAGTTGTGATGTGCTTCAAAAGGAACACCTCTTTCTTGGTTAATAGTATATGCTCAGGACGTGCGCCCTGTTGCTTACTGTATAGTATAACATATATTATCGGAATTTTCAAGGGGATAATTACATTTTTTACGGCGGTATTTCAGAAAAGCATTATGCTGTGTATGTCATATTACACAGTTTTGATTGTATGTTTTTAACAAAAGCCATGATGTACTTTTATATTTTTTCGGAAACTTGTTGAAAAATATAAAAACATATGATATAATATAAAAGATAATTGTGCATTTTTTATGGAGGAAGAAGATGGATTGTGCGATCTGGCTCAACAGAAGAAAGATCTTTTCTGCAGATGAGATCCCTGCAAATTTTGATATTGCTGCAATCCGCGGTTACTTCCTCGGGGGCAGCCTAATAAAATGGCTTGCCGCAAACGGGGGACAGGCTTATGCTGAGGCGCTTTCGGCTGTTGATCCTGCTGACCCCTCGCTCAACGACAGGCTTACTGAGATATTTATTCAGAAAAAATGCGAAGCGACTGTTCACAAGGTAGACGAGCAGCTTATCCGTGCAGTTGACACTATGAGAGGCGTTCCTGTTACCGCTGCTTCGGGAAGCTACAGCGGCATATCGAGCGGCATGACAGGGAACGGCAGCTATCATTTCGGTTGGTTTGGCGGCTTCGGAAGCTTTCGCTCGGGACAGGGCAGCTATTCACTTGGCTTGTTCAGCTACGGAAGCTACAGGGCAGGCTCTTTCAATTACGGCAGCTATCAGCTGGGTTCTTTCGTGCGCCGCACATGGCAGTGGGAATGGGAGTGGAGATACGGCTCGTTCCGCACAGGGTCATTTCGTGCTGGCTCGTTTGGCGGAGCAGGCTCTTATCGCAATAGCATCGGCTCTTTCGCCTATGGCTTCGGAAGCTACCGCGGATTCATGCCGTTCGGATTCGGCTTTGACACAGGCTCATACAGGGGATTTCCGCTTGGTGGCAGCTTCCGTGCTATGACCTCGGATGAATATGACGAGATAATGTACCGCTGCTTGAATATGTGTCCGCTGAACCGTTTCGGCTACGGAATACATCTTATTTGAGGAATTACTATGAACGCAATTCATATAATCTCCACCGCTCCGTTTTTTGCAAAGAAAAGCGGAGCGTTTTCAGTGGAGGATTTCGATCTTTACTGCACCGTGCTGTCTGCACTCAACTGGCGCAGACACAACGGTGACATCGCGCTGTACACCGACAAGGCGGGCGCGGAATATTACGAACGCATAGGGCTCACGGACATCTGGAACGAGGTGCGCGTGTGTATTCCCGACGATCTTGAGGGCGTAGATCCGCAGATGTTCTGGGCAGGCGGCAAGCTGTTCGCACTGCGCGAAGCAAGTGCGCCATGCGTTATGATAGACACGGATTTTATCGTGTGGAAGAAGCTCGCGCTCGGAGAGGAGCTTGTTGCGGCGCACCGCGAGGAGCTTTATCCCGATATCTATCCTCCGCTGCCGTATTTCAGGCTGAACGATCATATACTGCCGCCGTTTGATGAGAGCGTACTGCCGCTTAATACCGCATTTTTGTATCTGCCTGATGATGATCTCCGCGAGTTTTATGTTTCACAGGCTATCGCGTTCATGAAGTCCGCTCGCTCCTGTGAGGACAGGCTGTGCTACATGGTGTTTGCAGAGCAGCGCATGGCGGCGATGTGCGCGGAATATACCTCGACTCCTGTGAGGACGCTGCTGGATAAGGATCACCTGTTCTTTCCGCAGGACAGCTTCACGCATTTGTGGGGCGCTAAGCAGGCGATGCGCGACGACCCCGCGCAAAGGGCGGAATTCTGCCGCAAAAGTGCCGACAGGATACGCAAGGATTTTCCTGAGTACAGCTACACTATAGATATAATACAAAAGATAGGACAAAATACCAATGGCAATTAAGACCGACCCACGTCACACGATTTACGCAAGCTACGGCGGATATATCACACAGGCAATAGTAAATAATCTCGCGCCGCTGTTGTTTCTGATATTCCGCGACAGCTTCGGCATACCGCTGGAGCAGATAACGTTGCTTGTCACATTCAATTTTCTTGTACAGCTTATCGTTGATCTTATCAGCGCAAAGTTCGTTGACAGGATAGGCTGGCGCAGATGCCTTGTCGCGGCGCATATTTTCGCGGCGGCAGGTCTGGTGGGAATGGCGCTGCTTCCCTCGATACTTCCGCCGTTTGCGGGTCTGTTGATATCTGTCACGATATATGCTGTAGGCGGCGGTCTGACAGAGGTGCTGATAAGTCCGGTCGTAGAAGCCTGTCCCACTGACAACAAGGCAGGAGTAATGAGTCTGCTGCACTCTTTCTACTGCTGGGGTACTGTTGCGGTAATACTGCTGTCAACACTGTTCCTGCACATATTCGGAAAGGACAGCTGGCGCATACTCACGCTGATATGGGCGGTATTTCCGCTTCTTGTTGCGGCTTACTTCACACAAGTACCGCTGTATACGCTGGAAGAACACGGCGAGAGCCTGCCGATAAGAAAGCTGTGCAGTATAAGGATATTCTGGCTGTTTGTGGTGCTGATGTTTGCGGCAGGTGCAAGCGAGCAGGCTATGAGCCAGTGGGCATCCGCTTTTGCAGAGAGCGGACTTGGTATCTCAAAGACTATGGGCGACCTGCTTGGACCATGCATATTTTCGGTGCTGATGGGCAGTGCGCGGGTGTTCTATGGAAAAAACTCCGAAAAGGTGGATCTCAATACATTCCTTATCGGCAGCGGCGTGCTTTGCGTGGGCGCATATCTGCTTGCTTCTTTGTCGCAGAGTCCTGTGCTGTCGCTTGTCGGCTGTGGAATATGCGGTCTGTCTGTCGGCATCCTGTGGCCGGGAGTGTACAGCCTTGCTGCTGCACAGATACCGCGTGGTGGTACAGCGATGTTTGCGCTGCTTGCACTGGCAGGCGACCTCGGATGCTCGGGCGGCCCGACTGTTGTAGGCTTTGTTTCGGGTGCTTTTGATGGAGAGCTGAAAAAGGGTCTGTTCTTTGCGATAGCTTTCCCGATAATTATGATAATCGGCGCACTCATTCAGCGCAGGTGCAGAAAAACTTAATGACAACAAAAAGCTCTCCGCTTGGTATCAAGGGAGAGCTTTTGTTGTATCATTTGTTGTTTCGCGGCTGCCTTTTGTGGCGTGCTTTGTCGTTGTACATCAGGTGGTCGGCAAGGTCGATAAGCTCGTCCACGCTTTCCACGGAGGTCAGCGATGCGCAGTATACACCGATGCTCACATGCACCTTGTACGGGTTGCCCGATGTGTCGTTAAGCGCTTCGAGAGCGGCGGTGAAAGCCTCGCGGTAATGCGCGGATTTTTCGAGCGCCGTTCCGTTGCATATCTTCGCCACAACGAACTCGTCACCGCCAAAGCGGGAGCAGATAGTTTCGGAGTCGTTCTCAGCCGCCATGGTAAGCGCATTAGCTATGATGCGCAGAGCATCGTCGCCTGCATGATGTCCGAAGGTGTCGTTTATGTATTTCATGTCATTCATGTCGATGGAAACAATGAATGCATCCCTGTTGGCAGCAGTAGACTGCTCAAAATTGTTGCGGAAGTTCTTGTAGAAGCCGTAGCGGTTGTAGATCTTGGTAAGCTGATCATGCGTGAACATGAACTCAAGCTTGCGGTTGAGGAATGCCATACGCTCGTGTGTGCGCACCATCTCAAGGCAACGGTTGGTCGCCATCAGGAAGCTGTATGTCTGGTCGAAATACAGCTCGGACTCCACATAAAATGTGATGAACAGACCTATTGGAAGATCCAGTGAATGTATCGGCATTATCAGAAGCGTGTTGTTGTCATCAAA
>SVMQ01000226.1 GCA_015067375.1 Oscillospiraceae bacterium
GTTGCAGCCGATGATCGGAATAACGTACAAAACGGCGTGTATAGTATGAACTGGGAAACCCACAATTTCTCAAGATGAAAGTGACGGTGGATATCAAACGAACGTCCGTGAAGAATTATACTTAGACCAATTTCGACCAAAGAGCAACTATACTCAGTGACAAATATCGCAGCTATATCCCGGCACTTAGCGAATATGACCACAAGCCTGAAAATACGACCCTGACAAAGGAGTGCTTCACTGGATTCATATCATAATCAGCAATGCAAAAGCTTTTATTCTCGGAACTTATCATGGCTTGCCTGCGAAGAATCTTGTCCTTTACCTCGATGACTTCTGTTTTAGATTCAGCCGCCGCAATTTCAAGAAAAGCCTATTCGACAGATTAGCCCTTGTTTTAGCCGACTCACGTTATGCTTACGCAAAGGGATAACCACTTAATATTTTTCCATCCATTACGTCTTACTCCGCATAGTTTTTGGACAGCAAAGCATACCTTTTTAACCATTATTGCTTGACGTTTTTATAGCGTAGGTTTATAATTATGTATCAATATATTGGCTTCAGAATGGGCGGCAACCAAACTATACAAAATTAACCACATTGCTTTTGTGAAACCCACCGAATGAATGTTACATGGGTTATGCCGAGATGTTTAGCCGCGGCACGAGCGGAAATATCACCAGCAAGGTATTTTTCTCTTAGCACCGTAAACTCCGGCGGCTTCGGTTTGGGTCTTCGCCCGAATTTTACTCCCCGCGCTTTTGCGGCTGCGATACCCTCTGCCTGACGCTGACGGATATTTTCGCGCTCAGTCTGCGCCACATATGAAAGAAGCTGCAGCACAATATCAGCTATCAACGTTCCGGTCAGGTCATTTGAGCGTCGAGTATCAAGTAGCGGCATATCAAGCACAACTATGTAAGCTTGCTTTTCCTTTGTTATGTACCTCCACTGCTCCAGAATTTCATCATAATTTCGTCCCAAGCGGTCGATGCTCTTTACAACAAGGGTATCGCCGCTTTTTAATTTCCGCATAAGCCGCTTGTACTGTGGACGTTCAAAATCCTTGCCTGATTGTTTGTCGGTGTATGTTTTGTCTTTATTCACTCCAAATACATCAAGCGCAATTACCTGCCTTTCCTCGTTCTGCTCCTTTGTAGATACCCTTATATAGCCGTAAGTCTCTGCCATACTGATTCCTCCAATTTATCTTTATTGGATAAATTGTAAGGTATTAGCCGCCGCTATGCACAATATACGAGTTATGCCCAATATTAGAGCATAGTATATGTTCATTATATCGAGCATACTTTTATTGTCAAGTACGGCAACGGAGGTACGTTCGATGATTGTTTATGATCCCCTATGGGAAACTTTAAAAAAGAAAGGTCTGTCAACATATACTTTGCGTGTTAAGTTCGGTATAAGCGGCAGCACGGTACAGCGGCTGAAGAGAAATATGTCCGTTTCAACAAACACACTTGACGATCTGTGCAAGCTGATTGGATGCAAGTTATCTGATATTGCGGAGTTTGTTGAGGATTAGAAAAACAGGCATAAGCACTCGGATTGCTCCGATTCTTACGCCTGTTTTGCGAAAACACATATAACTCTAAAACGCATTGCTGCGCTGGCTTTCCATCTCAGCAAAAGCCATATATATTCTTAAGCTGTTCAAGTATCTCAAATGCAACCGGGTATACTTCGGCTGCGGAAAGAACGCTGTACAAGGGATTACAGCCGTTCCTGCTTGTTGTTACATGGAAACTCCGCACAGCCGGCAGACTTGCTTTCACATTTTCAAGAGCGAACACATATATTCACCCGGATAATTATGTATTTCTGTGAGAACCGCAGCATTTTTTTGCTTCTTTCCGCTGCCGCATGGACATTGCTCATTCGGTCCCACTTTTCCCGATCTGCCGGCAGAAGCTATGTCTATAACCGCATCTTCATGATTGATTATGGATTGTCGCGCGGCATCATTGCTCAATGGAATAAAAGCGGTATTATGAGCTGAGTAACCTCTCATTATTCTCCCCATTCCACTCGGAGTGTTGCCGCGATTATTATAAGTTCTCGTGTGGTTCGATGCATCTGTCAGCAATCTGATAAATGTCATCGTATCCTTCAGGCTCAGAAGTATTCCGTGTTCCCCCAGGATATGTTCAACATCTTCAATCCCGAAAGACAGCGCCAGCTTCATATGAATCTCATGCATTATTTCATCTACGCTGCGCAGCCCTATTCGCGCGGTTTTTATCAGAAAGCTTCTGAGGCGCATATAACGGTCATCCGAATACGGATAGCCGTATATCAGCAGCTCGTCTATCTCGTCATGGTTCATTATGCAGTACGGCTTATCAGACTGCCCCCTTCTGACCGAATGATAAGTTTCTTTATCCTCGGGATCGATATCTGTAATTCTGCCGTTGATCTCATGGCACAGACTGCGCTGCGGCGGGATTTTTCTGAACAGTTCCATGACCTCATCCGGAGCAATTTCAGGATCAGTTGCCCGACTGCACAGGCGGCAAAATTCAGGAACAGGAATAATCGAATAGTATAACGGCACGACCTCATTGACTATGAACTGTATATACTGCAGCTTACGCCGTTCTGCTGCGCATTGATCTATACTAATCTGTCTGTACAGCTGCTCCACCTCGGTAGGTATCACGACCATATTATTCTCAAACTGTACCGCATAGTTTATGCTCATCAGATAATCAAGCTCGTCGAGAAGGGAATCCGTCGGCTTCTGTACCTCGCGCTCGGCAAGAACATACTCAAACGCGGCAATCTCGTCATCGGTCAGCAGCTGGAATTGGGTGCGCATGAAATCTGCATCAGTCAAACGCCCTATGATGCGTTCGATAAGCTCGTCTTTATTCAGCGCAGAACATTTCTTAAGGCCAAGGTCATAAGCCGTTTCAGCAAGATATTTCTTTGGAACTGTTCCAAGTATGTAAGGCAGTGAAAATATATCCTCCGGAATCAGATTTCTTATATCTGTGTCAGCAATATGCTATCTGATGCTCTCCGTCTGTCCGTCAAGACTTCCATCAGGATCAAGCAAATCCGCAAGAGCCTCAAGCATACTGTTTGAACACCTTTTGATATTCCCTCTTTCACTAACATGCGACTGATCGCAGGCAAGTATACAAACACCGTCAGCAGCGATAATTTCCGCCTTGCAAACAAACTCCGGGGTTCCCTCATGTGACTGATACGACGCACGGATACGCATATCAAGATCATCATCCCCGGCTGCTGCTTTCCATTTCATTACACAGGGCAAATCCTCGGCAGACACATCAGTATAGCGTTCTTCTATCTCAATAATATACTGATTTGCACCGCTGAAATACCTCATCCGATTTTCGCAGTCGAAATAGTCATCTATATATGTGCTGCTCGCTTCCTGAACATCATAGTACCATTCTGTCGATTCAAGAGGTCTTGCTTCGGTTGCCTCAAATATCTGCAGCTTTCTGAACAGCTCAAAGGTAAAAGCCTCATTCTGCCCGATGCCTGCTATATCGTTGAGTATAGCACTAAGAGCAGAGGAGGTTATGCCTGCAGGCACAACACACCTCCACCAAAGCGGCGGTTTAGAATCTTTGACTATATACTTTATACGATACGCTTTCATGCTTATCACCATGCCCCTGATAATAATAGACTATCCTCACTTATTATATTATCGAACAGTAAAGCAGTCAATCCCCCCACCCGCACGAGCGAAAACCGCACCTTCCGCGAGAGCGTACGGTTCGCATCCGTAAGGTCGGGAGTTCGATCCTCCTCGTCTCCACCAAAGCACCGCATAATCATGCCGATTATGCG
>SVMQ01000227.1 GCA_015067375.1 Oscillospiraceae bacterium
AAACAGACCTATTCTCGTCATGTTGGGCGCAAGTCCGTTTTTGGTAAGCTTCGACAGCAGCAGTCCCAGCGCGGATATCGCAAGTCCCTGTCCCACATCACCGAACATCACGCCGAACATCAGCATATATGTCACCGCAACATAAGGAGTCGGGTCGAACGTTCCGTATTCGGGAAGTCCGTACATCTTTACGAACATCTCAAACGGTCGGAAGATGATATTGTTTTTGAGCTTTATCGGCACATCAGCAGCATCAGCGCCATCCTTAATGGGTATCTCGTTCGTGGATACTCCCGCTGCCTCCAGCTTTTCAACAAGCGAGGAACATTCCTTAGTGGGACAGTAGCCCGAGAAAGTAAAGCTGTCATCCTGTATAAACGCTTTTTTTCTCAGCTCAAATCCGCCGTTGAGCTGATTGAGCTTGCTCAGCACCGCGAGATACTCCGCTTTGTTATCCTTAACGAAGGCATCCAGCTGCACTTTAAGCTCTTTAACCAGCTGCTCCTCATCCTGTATTATCTTTTCAAGCAGCTTGTCGGAATTCTCGGCATTATCCACCAGATAATCGGGAAGTCGTATATGCTCGAAGAAAAGCGCGCTCATCACCCTGTCGCAGAATTCAGCGGTCTTTGTAGCGGTGAGATATAGCCCCCATACATACTCGCCGCTGTGCTCAAACGGGATGAAATGCAGGCATTTGTTCTTGTAATAGTCCAGCTTTTGCATATTTGCCGCAGGAAGCTTTCCTATCTGAGCTTTTACATACCTCATATTGAACAGCTCCGTAAAGGATACGTTCAATCCTGTCAGATGCTTGAGATATGCGTCGGTCTGCTTGTGCTCCTCCAGTACGGATACGATATCATCGTACTCCTTTTTCATTCTGGAGATGCTTTTGCTGATCTTGTTGTAGTACTCCTCAAACTCAGCTGCCGTCTGCTGCTTAACGCTGCTGTGGTCGCACAGCTCGGGCGTTATGCCAAGCGAGAGCGCAAAGTCACACATACTTCTGTGTATGTTTTCATAGGGGTTGAGTTCACTTGCGCTGCGCAGGCTTCCGTCACCCATATCTGAGATCTGGAATGCTTTGCTCTCGCAGCACAGCATCAGTGCGGCATCAAGTCTGTCAAGCCCACCCTCTATGGTAAGCTGTGACATTTTCACGATACCCATTATTGCACCGCCTTTCTATATCACCAGCATATCGAGTATCTCGCTGCTGCCCATGCCGTAGCGTATACCCTCGATCGCTGTCTTTATATTTCTTTGTTCTATCCTCAGGCACTCGATAAGCGAGTAATACACCGCCGCCGAATTCTGCGACAGGCGTATCGTCCTGCGCAGAAAGTCAGTGCTTATCCTGTCGGTTAGCTGCTCGATGGTGTCAAGCTGTGCAGGGCTGTCGATGTTATATCCCATTCCTGACAGCTCTCCTGAGATATCATCAACGCTGTCCATCTGAATGAGTCTGTCGATATGCTCGGCGCTCAGCCTGTATTTGAACGGCAGCAGCTGCTGCTTTATCCTGTCGGGAGGAGAATCAAACCTCTTCATACGACAGCAGGTCACGACATTCACCATGTCGATGCATTTCAGCAGTATGCGACGCATCTCGTTTCTGCTTTTGCCGCTGTATATCCTGTCTATCGTCTTGAATGCTGACATATAGTACAATGTGAACACCCTGCGCTCACATTCGTTGATGTCAATGCTGCCGCTTTCCGCGGCGTCAATGAGCAGCGGGCGCAGCGCTTTTTCAAAGGATGTGCCATCCAATCCACGCGCTATATCAAGAAAGCTCTCCGCATTGCCCAGCGCCAGCAGGTCAGTCTGCGCGTGCCGTGTAAGGAATACAGGAAGCTCCGCGATATAGTTATCCGTAGAGCCTGCCGCCACGCCCTCTATTGCGGTCAGTATCTGCTCCGCCTCCAGCTCCATTATGATATACTGGAAAAATGCACGGCTGTTGCTGAAATCGAATTTGTGAAATCTTTCAAAAACATCAAGTATTGTTTTTGCGATAAGCGCTTCAAGCTGCGTGCGGTGTACGGTCTGAGGATTTATACCGGACAGCACATGACGATAGCGCTCGGTCTGCTTCAGAAAGGCAGCGGCCTCCGCCACATTCGTCTTGGAGCAAAGCTGTGTGTAATCCTCCGCCGTCAAAGCTCTGCCATATATCGCTCGCGCCTTTGCGATGGTTGCATTAGATGAAAACGACATTGCTTATACTCCTGTAATACGGCCGATTATCTCATTCTGCCATTCCTCGCGGTGCTGTGCGAAGATACTGTCGAGTCTGTTCATGGTATCAGCGAGAGTCTTGTCCGCGCCCTGTTTTTTTTCGTTGAGGATGCGCTCCTGCTCTGCGCACAGGGAGTCCAGCTTTTCCTGCTCCTCGCTCACACGCTTTTCACGGCGGCGCAGACGCTTTTCGTCCAACCCTTTAAGGGCGCGCTGCTCCTCCTCCGCCAGCAGCTCTGTCTGTGCTGCGGCAGCCTTATCTATCTCAAGTATTTTCTGTAAGATATCCATAATATGCTTACCTGCCTTATACATATTTATATATACTGCAATACGCGCTAGTCTTTATGATAATCCAAAACAGCTTTTTTTTCAATAGCAATTGTACACAAATATCGCTGTTGAAATACAGCGCTTTTGCAAAACAACGGTTGTTGAAAACTATTTTCTGTAAAGTTTTACATATCGAGCAATAAAAAAGCTGAGTCACTCATTGGTGATCCAGCTTGTTATTTTAGATATGGCAGCAGAGCTTTAAAAGCATCCTCGGCTTTTGAACGCTGCTCCTCAGTCATTTCATTCAACTGCTCCGATAATGTTGCGGCATCGTTATTATGATTACCGAAAAGGATATAATCTGTTGAAAGCTTTGTTGCTGTTGCCAGATTGATAAGCGTTTCAAGGGACATCGATTTCATTCCTCGCTCTATCTCGTAGATATAGTGAGGCGATACATTTATCATTTCAGCCAGCTTCTCCTGAGAAATGTTCCGTCTCTTGCGTTCAGCCTTGATTCTTCTGCCGATCTCGATCAAATTCATATTCTACCGTCCTGTATAGATTTAATCTATACATAGTATATAGCTTACAGCCACAAATAAACACTATCTTTTAGATACAAAAACTATTGCAATTAGCTACAGTTTGTGATATAATCATATATGGTAGTCAAAGCTTGATTCAAGGAGGAAAAAACATGAAAAAGATACTATCACTAATGACAATAGCAGCAATGCTGCTAAGTATGGCAGGCTGTGCAAAGGAAACAACAAGCGAGCCTGTTGCAACAACTACTGCACTGATCGATGTGCAAGGCGATCATCAGACTACAGCTTCAACAACTACATCCGCGCCTGCAGAGAGTAAGGATGCCGAAACAACAGAAGTCATTCCCGATACTCCCGTCACTTCACCTGTAAAGGATAATAAGTACGACCTTAACGGTGTATACAATACCACCTTTGAAAACAACATCAGCGATGATGTGTATTTTGATGTTCGTATCGAATACACAGACGACAACGGCAATGTCGTTTCTGAAATAATCTCTCTTGCAGATGACCTTTCTTATGACGATGTAGCTAATAAACTCAATTCTTTCGGTCTGCTTACAACAGGCGAAACACGCGACTGGTCTATAACCAAAACATCGGAAAGCAGAGATACAGATGGTAAGCTCAGATATGCAGACGGCGAGCATGAGTTTGAATACTATGGAATTGCTCACAATATATCTATCGCGCCCGATGCAAAGACCTCTGTTTACCTCGAATTGGTTGATGAAAGCGGTCTCATTACTGAAGTAATGAGACCGCTTTCAT
>SVMQ01000006.1 GCA_015067375.1 Oscillospiraceae bacterium
CACACACGCTATTGAGGGCTATATCACCAAGGGCGCATGGGAGCTTTCGGATATGTTCCACCTCAAGGCTATCGAGATCATCGCACGCTCGCTCAGAGGTGCGGTTGACAACACTCCCGACGGCAGAGAGGGCATGGCACTCGGTCAGTATGTTGCAGGCATGGGCTTCTCCAACGTAGGTCTTGGTATCGTTCACTCTATGGCTCACCCCCTCGGTGCGCTGTACGATACCCCCCACGGCGTTGCTAACGCTATCATCCTCCCCACTGTAATGGAGTACAACGCTCCCTGCACAGGCGAGAAGTACCGCGACATCGCAAAGGCTATGGGCGTTCAGGGTACAGAGAGCATGACTCAGGACGAGTACAGAAAGGCTGCTATCGATGCAGTTAAGCAGCTCTCCATCGACGTTGGCATTCCCGCTGACCTCAAGGAGATCGTTAAGGAAGAGGATCTTGCATTCCTCGCACAGTCCGCATACGATGACGCTTGTCGTCCCGGCAACCCCAGAGATACCTCCGTTGAGGAGATCACAGAGCTTTACAAGAAGCTGCTGTAATTCAAGCTTAAACATAACAGAGCCGCTCCCTGTTTCATGGAGCGGCTGATTTTATATGCTTTTTGTTGCCTCACAGCACCGCAATAACCTCTACTGTTTTACAACATACTTTTTGAAAAGGAAAACCAGCAGGTTTGCCGCAAGTGTTATTCCTGCCGCAGATCCGAACAGGAAAAAAGAGCTGATAATTGCAAACCCTTGCCATTCAGACTCTACAACAAAGTCGTATATCGCAAATATGGTTATCGGCGCTGTCATTAATATCGAAGCAATCAGTGCGTATTTATTAGGCCAGAATACATTTCCCGTCTTGTTTGCTTTGATACAGCCGATCATCTCTCCGATAAAAAGCACGACCAGACAGCCCAGCCCAACCAGAAGTATGCCTATCTCGCTGATATAAAACGAGATAAATAGCAGGACTATTGCAGATATTACAGTTATCCATGGATATTGTTTTTTCATAGTTCTCACAGCTCCACTCTATATATCACCGCATCATCGTCACCATAGTAGCCCTTACGTACAGATATCTGTTCATATCCGAAGCGCTCATACAGCGCAATTGCAGGCGCGTTCTTGCTGCGCACCTCAAGGAAGCAGCACACCGCGCCCTTATCTCTGAGGATCAGATGAAAGTAATCCAAAAGCCCTGCCGCAATGTGCCCTCTGCGGAAATCGGGATGCACGCCTATCTGATACAGCTCACCCTCATCCGCGACTATTCTGCCCAGCACAAACCCAACGACCCTGCCGCCGCGCTCTGCCATAGCAAACTCGGACAGCGGATTGTTTATCTCCTCCAACAGCATCTCCTTTGTCCAGCTGCCATGAAAGCACAGCTGCTCTATCTCATTGAGCTGCTCTACCTGTTGTTCAGTGAGCGTCATACCACGTTTTGCCCTCCTTCGCCTCGGCAGTGAGCGGCACAGACAGCTCTGCTGCGCCCTGCATCTCCTGCTGAAGTATCTCGGCCGCCTTAGCAGCAAGCGCCTCGGGCGCTTCTACGATAAGCTCGTCGTGTACCTGTAATATCAAGCGCGCTTCGGGCAGCTCCTTTTTCAGTCGCTTGTATACTCTCACCATTGCTATCTTGATTATATCAGCCGCTGTGCCTTGTATCGGAGTGTTCATAGCAATGCGCTTGCCAAGCGCCTTTACCACCTTGTTGGATGACAGTATCTCAGGAATAAACCTGCGCCTGCCAAACATCGTGACTGCATATCCGTCGCTTTCAGCGCTATTTGTGACCTCGGACATGAACTTCCGCACACCTGAAAAATGCGCAAGATAGTCGTCGATATACTGCTGCGCTTCCTTGACAGAGGTATCGATATCCTTTGACAGAGAGAAAGCTCCGATGCCATATACTATGCCGAAGTTTACCGCCTTTGCCTTGCGTCGCATCTCGGCATCCACCCACTCCTTGGGCTGGTCGAATACGCTTGCCGCGGTTTCGGTGTGGATATCTCCGCCCTCACAGAAGGTCTTTATCATGACCTCATCCTTTGCGATATGTGCCAGCACGCGTAGCTCTATCTGGCTGTAGTCGGCGTCGATGAGGGTCTTGCCCTCGCTTGCCGTAAAGAAGCGGCGGAAATTGCGGCCAAGCTCTGTCCTGACAGGAATGTTCTGTATATTCGGCTCGGCGGATGATATACGTCCTGTGCGGGTTTCCGTCTGCTTGAATGTGGTATGCATCCTGCCATCAGGAGATACTGCACCCTGTAAGCCCTTGACATAGGTATTGAATAGCTTAGTCAGCGAGCGATACTCCAGTATCAGCGGAATTATCGCGTGCATTTCAGCGAGTCCCTCCAGCGTTTCCGCATCTGTGGAATAGCCTGTCTTGCGCTTTTTGCCCGACGGCAGACCAAGCTCCTCAAACAGCACTACGCTAAGCTGCTTTGGCGAGCCTATATTGAATTCGTGACCTGCAAGTGCGTAGATATCCTGCTCAAGCTGTACTATCTGCGGCTTGAGCTGCTCTCCGAAACATTTCAGCGCCTCAATATCCATGGCGATACCGTCAATCTCCATGGATGACAGCACCTCCGCAAGCGGTATCTCGATATCAGCAAGTATTCCATACATCTCCTGCTCATGGATGCGCGTGAAAAGCTCCTTATTCAGCAGGAAAAGCGACTGACCAAGACGTTCCTCGTCATAGGTCACTCCATACTCAGCGCAAAGGCGGCTCATAGAATAATCATTCGCATTTACATTGAGCAGATACGCTGCAAGAGTGGTGTCAAAAACAACATTATTCAGCGCAATGCCATTCTGCAGGCAATAGCGATACAGCGCCTTTGCGTCGGATGTGCGCTTTGGTGTGTCGTCCGACAGCAGCGCCGCCGTATCTCCGTCGAGAGCCTTGCCGCTTTTATAGATGCGTATCTCCTCATTGAGAAGCGCGACTTCATACGCATTGATATCAAACTCGGGAATGGTAACTGTTTTCTTCTTTGGCACAGTCTTTTCCTGCACAGCGGCAGGCATTTCGGGCAGCTTTGCCTCCACACCATCAAGGTCGAGCTTTTTCAGTATCGAGAACATCTCAAGCTCCGTCAGTATACCTGCAGCGGCAGACTTATCGCCCTCGGTCTTTTTGTAATCCGACAGATCCTCTGATACGGGTGCGTGCAGTTCTATCTCGGCAAGCCTGCGGCTCAGCTCCGCGCTCTCCCTGCCGTTTATCAGCTTGTTGCGCACGCCATTCGTCACCTCTATGGTTTCGATGTTATCATAGATATACTGCACCGTATGGTACTTCTGGATAAGCGACAGCGCGGTCTTTTCGCCTATACCCGCAACACCGGGGATGTTATCGGAGCTGTCTCCCATGAGCGTCTTTACCTCCAGCATCTCACGCGGAGTGACACCGTACACCTCGCCTATCTTCTCTGGAGTATACATAACATCGCCCTTTGTGGAGGGGTAGCGCACCGTTACGCGCTCATTGATAAGCTGGAAGCTGTCGCGGTCGCCCGTCATGATGACGCAGTCCATCCCCTGCTCCGCTGCCGCTCTTGACAGCGTGCCGATGATGTCGTCTGCTTCATAGCCGTCTTTCTCGATAATGGTAACACCAAGCGCCGTAAGCAGCTGCCTGATTATCGGCATCTGGCTTATCAGCTCGTCGGGCGCTTTGTTTCGTGTACCCTTGTATTCGTCGTACATCTTATGACGGAATGTTGGCGCGCTCGTATCGAAAGCAGTTGCGATGAGGTCGGGCTGCTCTTCTTTCATTATCCTCAGATATGTGTTCATAAAGCCTGTCAGCGCATTCGTGTGCTGACCTTTTTTGTTGGTGAGCATACGGATAGCGTAAAACGCGCGGAAAAGTATATTATTACCGTCTATAAGAAGAAGCTTCATGTGTTACCTCCGATATTATTCTGTGTAATAGTATGCAGGAACTGCAGTGAACCCTATTCCGTGCAATTTGCAGAACTCTGAAAAATCACAGTTTCTGTCCCATGAGTAATATGCCGTATAGAGCGCTTTATAATAACTGAATTCCGACCTAAGAGCATCCGCAAACGAATGTATAGAAAACAATTGTTCACATTCCGAAACGCATTCATGGTAATGATCTTCGGAAATACAGCATCCTTCGGGGAAATGATGCGCTCCGAAGTCAAGGTCGCTGAGCAGACTTGAAAAATACATTTCTGCTATAGGATAGTCATCGGGATGCTTCCGATATATTTCCCTTATCATCTGCGAGCCTGTACAGAACAGCATACAATACCAGCGCGAACGAGGCATTTCATTGTTGTCTGCGCTCTGCTTCAGCGATCTCTCAAGCCGTACAGATATCTCATATGGAAGCCGCCGATCGGTCTTGCTGTTTTCTATACTTTTACATAAATTATCCTCAAAAACACGCCGTGTGTTTTCATCAAGCGTATCAAAGTATTGCATGGTTTTTCTGATGCTGGAATTTGCCTGTTTTTTCAGACCCGATCGCCATAGATCAATATATTCTGATATTCCGAGCCTTAGCTGTGGGTCGGCTATGGAAGATAGAAGATCCGATGTTAATGTGTTCATACCGACCTCACATTTCACAGCATCGCAGGAACCCCTGCAATACCGTTCACAAATCCCTCTATCGCCTTTGTCAGCGCCTTTATATCCGAGATATTATCCATCGTGGGAACGTGCAGGAATATGCAGTTCACTCCGCTTTTCAGACACTGAAAATAGATGTGGTTGCAGTAAGATGTACCACAGCCGCGTGAGATATACGCCGCATATCCGCTCTGCCTTATCAGCTGTGCTGTCACTGTTACATCAAGGGTTGTGTGCAGTGTTTCTCCGCAAAGCGCAGCGGTCGGCTCTACCGCTATCTTGTCCTTTATACACGGCTTCTGTCCGAGGAGTATAACGACCCCTGTTTCAGCGCTGTTTATCTCATTCATAAGAAGTTCTGATGACTTCGATCTATCGTTTGGCAATATCAGCTTGCGGCAATCGCTGCTTATACGCTCTGTGATAACGCGCGCAGAATTGTTCTTTCCATCAAAGCCTGCAAGTAAAACTCTGTTCATATATTCCTCACTCCGTCAAGAAATTTGGGGCTGAGCTTTTTAAGCAGCAACATAGTGCACAGTCCTGTAAATGCTCCCCCGATGATAGCCGAGGCAAGCAGTATCGGAGCATACGCGAACACCGTAAAGCTGCCGTAAAAAAACGCCGCCGTAAGAAGCTGACCTGCAATATGCAGCACGGCGCCCGATACCCCCGCAAACGGAATGTAATCGAGGCTTTGTTCTTTCGGCAGCAGCCGTTTTGCTATTGTCATTGAAAGCAGCGCAAGCACGCCGCCTGTAATACCATAGGCTATATTCATCGGCGAGCCTGTGATGAGTCCCGCCACGACGCATCTGAGCAGCGCGATATACAGCGCATCCCCTGCGCGCCACTTGCCGCCGAGATAAAGCACCAGCAACGTCACGATGTTGCCAAGACCCACCCTGACTCCAGGTATGGGACATATCGGCGGAAGCCATGTTTCAAGCGCGGATAAGGCAGCCGCAAAGCAAATGAATACTCCGCACAGCGTAAGCTTTCTGACGCTCATTTGAGTATCTCCATAAAGCTCTCCGCGACCTCCATGAGCTGGGATTTTTCGGGCATGGGCGGTATGTCGTCCTCCTGTTTGAAAAGGGTCGGAAGCACTGCTATCTCACCTGTTAAAGTATAATGCTCCTCGCGCAGCTGCAGCGGCGAAAACTCCAGCAGGAAGCGCCTGAAATAGTCCACGAAAAAGCTGACTAATGCGGTCAGTGCTGCAGCAAGCATCAGGCCTCCACACAGGTACATACCCAGACCGCCGATGAAAAAGCATATCACCGCATACACCATGTCCATTATGTATGAGGCGGTCTTTTCACTGCCGCCACCGCCAAGCGCAAAGAACGCCACTACTATAGCCAGCAGACCTGCCGCCGCGGAAAATACCGCGCCGAATACGCTGCCCGCAAGTATAAGTCCTGCTATGATACACGCCATGGACAGCACACACTGGATATAAAAGCAGACGTGTACCACCTTGCGCAGACGCGCGGATTTTTTCAGCCGCGCCGCCACAAAATCAGGAATCACATTTCCGTCTGTTTCAAAATGAAGCAGACGGTTTTTTATCCGTTCGATCAATTACCACACCTCCGAAAACCCGTCGGTCAGTTACTTTATCTCATCAAGCTCCTTAAGCCACAGCGCTGAACAAGCGTCACTCGGCATCCTCCAGTCACCGCGCGGCGACAGGCTGACAGAGCCTACCTTTACTCCGTCGGGCAGACAGGAGCGCTTGAACTGCTGATTGAAGAAGCGGCGGCAGAATGTCCTCAGCCACTTCATTATCGTTCCGTCATCATACACACCGTCAAAAGCGTACTTTGCCAGACGATAGGTCTTTCTCGGACGGAAGCCGCGGCGCACGATGTTATACAGGAAGAAATCATGCAGCTCGTAAGGGCCGACAAGATCCTCGGTCTTTTGCGCGATGTCGCCGTTGTCGTCTGCAGGAAGCAGCTCGGGACTTACGGGAGTGTCCACTATGCTGATAAGCACCTCGGAAAACTCTGCATCGTCAGAGATCTCCGCACAATATCTGACGATATGGCGCACAAGCGTTTTCGGAACAGAAGCATTCACGCCGTACATCGACATATGATCGCCGTTATAGGTCGCCCAGCCAAGCGCAAGCTCTGACAGGTCGCCTGTTCCCACCACCATGCCGTTCTCAGCGTTTGCAACATCCATGAGTATCTGCGTACGCTCACGCGCCTGTGCATTCTCATACACAACGTTGCGGCTTGCCTCGTCGTGTCCAATATCCTCAAAATGCTGCTTTACGGATGCGGCGATGTCGATAGCGCGGAATGTCGTTCCAAGCATGATGCACAGCTTCTCGGCATTAGTGCGCGTGCGCTGTGTCGTGCCAAAGCAGGGCATCGTTATCGTGATGATATCGCTCATGGGACGGCCTAACAGCTTCATCGTTTCCGCCGCAACCAGCAGCGCTAGAGTAGAATCAAGTCCACCCGAAATACCTATGATGAGCGTCTTTGCATTTGTGTGCTTGACGCGCCTTGCAAGCGCGTGTGCCTGCATCGCAAGTATATCCCTGCAGCGCGTGTTTCTGTCAGCTGCATTTTCGGGAATAAACGGATTTACCTCAACGTGTCGCGTGAGCTTGGTTTCTGCTATATCCATATCAAACTCGACGCGGTAGATCCCACTGTCCGCAGTAAAACTGGTATCTTTTGTGCGCTCGTATGTCAGCAGCTGCACATCTATCTCACTCACAGTAAGACCTGTGGAATAAAGCTCGCTCTCATTGAGCAGCCTGCCGTCCTCAGTCAGGATGTTGTGACCGCCGAATATCAGATCCTGTGTACTCTCGCCCTCGCCCGCGGACGCGTAAACATATCCGCAGCGCAGCCTTGCAGAATGGCTCTTCACAAGCTCATGTCGGTAGCTGTCCTTGCCAGCGCACTCGTTGCTGGCGGAAAGGTTTGCAATAATAGTCGCACCGCCCATGGCAAGCCTGTTGCTTGGAGGACATATCGCCCACAGATCCTCGCATATCTCAACGCCAAATACAAATGCAGGAAGCTGTCTGCACGCAAATGTGATATCAAGTCCAAACGGTACTTTTTTACCGAAAAGCACGATCTCGCGCTGTCCCTCAAAAGCAGGCGCAAAGGTGCGCAGCTCATAAAATTCGTTATAGTTTGGCAGGTGCTTTTTCGGCACAACGCCAAGTATCTCGCCGCCCTTTATGACCACGGCGCAATTGTACAGCTTTCCCTCAGAGCAGATGGGACATCCGACTATCACAGCCGCACCGCATCCCTTTGTATGAGCCACGATAGCGCCCAGCGCTTCCATCGCGCCCTCTAACAGGGTCGGCTGGAAAAACAGATCCGCACAGGTGTAAGCAGTCACACAAAGCTCAGGGAATACAAGCAGCTTTACGCTCTGACCCTCTGCCTCGTCGATAAGCTTTATGATCTCATTTTTGTTGTATTCACAGTCAGCGACACGCACATCAGGTGTGGCTGCCGCACATTTTATAAAACCGTCACGCATGAGTTTTCTCCTTTACGCCTTTTTGATCTTTATCTTGAATCTTTTACCACAGCCTCTTGCAAGCCTGTCGCGAAGCTGCATAGGTGTTCCGCACAGGAACTGGGTCTTGTCGCAGATTATCGTGTCCATGCCCTTTTTGTTCTCGTCAACAGGGAAGATATAAAAGCTGTGACTGCACTCAAAGGCAAGCGGTATGTTCGCATAAGGGATATGCGTCACTACCGTGCTGCCCTCGTCCTTTGAAAGAGCAGAGCGTCTTGCAACAGCATTGCCGTCCTCGTCAAGCTCCTGCTCTGAGGGAATACTGCTGCTGACTGAAAGAACGATACCGGTATCGTTGAATTCCGCGTTGATTATCTTACCGTAGGACTTCTCCAGTGCGTCCGCCTGCTTATTGAAATAGCTGATGCGCATATTGTGCGGAAGCGTTGCGAGGATAAGAAAAACGACCGCAAATATAACTACCAGATACCACACATTACGCGGGTCGTCAAAGGTCTTGTCAACAGTACAGAAGATAGCAGCCATCGTCAGCAGGAATGCCACTGCCGCACCGTAATAACACGCCGTCTGGAGCGGCTTTATACGCATAAGATACAAAAAATCCGACAAAGAACGTATTCGCGCCATGGTACATTCAGTTTCGCACACCAGCTTTTCGCTCTTGCCGTTTTCCTTTGACGCGTTCATCTCCGCAAACATACGCGTCAGCTTGGACTCCTTGGATTCGGTTATTTCCTCTCGGGATTTTATATTCTTCAGATTCATCGATTAGTTCCTTTCGCTTGAAAACATGGCATACTATCCCATGCTACATACTATGTTTTAATTATATCATATACTCTCCTAAAATGCAACGGGAAAATCGCCGATATCACAACCAACAAATCAATTCAACATCACCGCGTATCATATATTGAAACTGCTGATAAATTATTACAAATCGGTAACAAAACGGTTAAGAATTATGACAAAGTTCGCGAAACTGTTGACATTTGCACTTATTTAGGGTATATTGTTAAAGTATAGAATAAAATATTATCATGGAGTTACTATACCCCTGCGGCAGTAGCTTCATACGAAAGGTACAACAGATATGCTTAAAGAAACTTCATTATGCATGGGGTGTATGTGCGACAAGACCTACGACGGCCCCTGCAAGCTGTGCGGATACAGTGAGGATGCACCAAGCATTCCCTCCTACCTGCAGCCCAAGACTTACCTTAACGACAGATATATCATAGGCAAAGTGATAAGCTACAACGGCGAAGGCGCGATATATGTAGGCTATGACACCGCAACGGGTACGCGCGTGACCATCAAGGAATTCATGCCCGACACCCTCTGCTCACGCGGACGCGGCGAAGAAACGATAACAGTAAACTCGGATATGATGCCGCTTTACAAGACATATCTCTCAGAGTTTATCGACCTCAACAAAACGCTGATGAAATCGCGTGGAATGGCACACCTGCAGATGGTACTGAACATCTTCACGGAAAACAATACCGCGTATGTGGTGTTTGAATACATCAACGGAATTCCGCTCAAGACCTACCTCGCAAACTCCTCAGGCGAACTTACCTGGGAGCAGATCAAAGAGCTGTTTCCCCCCGTATTCACTACGCTCAGCCTGATGCACGCGGCAGGTATCATCCACCGCGGAATAAGCCTCTCCACCATCTATGTCACTGACAAGCTGGAGCTTAAGCTGACAGGCTTCTCCATATCCGCAGCACGCACCACCAATACCGAGATAGCGTGCGAGGTGTTTGCAGGCTTTGCTGCTCCTGAGCAGTATACCAATGACATCAACGGAACATGGACGGATGTTTACGGCATTGCCGCTGTACTCTACCGCTGTCTTACAGGCTGCAACCCGACCGAGGCGATCGCAAGAGCAGGCAGCCCCATGCCCGAGCCTATGATGATAAACCGCAATGTTCCGTCTACCGTGTCAAAGGCGATAATGCGCGGCATGAACCTTTCGACAGAAAACAGGATACGCACCATAACAGAATTTGTGGATAAGCTGTTCCAGCAGCCAAAGTATGTGGGTATAGACAAAAACGGCAACGCGCCGCTTACCAAAAAGCAGAAGAAGCAGAGAAAAGAACGTGCCAAGACAATAGCTGCACTGGTCTTCGCAACACTTTTCCTGATCGCGTTTGCAGCGGTATTTGTATGGGCGACCAAAAATCCCGACCGTGGCGGAACATCCGATGACAGTGCAGACGCAAGCTCTGCCACCTCCGCCACCACCACATCAGCTACCACTACAAGCAAAGCCACTGAATCGACCCCCGAAAACTCCGAGCCTGTCACGATACCTGACGAGCCTGAAGCAAACATCCTGCTCCCTAAGTTTGTGGGTCGTCGTTTTGACAGCGTTTCCGCGACCTATAGCGATAAATTCGTGTTCGTTGCAGAATATGAATACCTCTCGCTTGAAATGTGCGAGCAGCTCGACAAGGAGGGCATAAGCACCGAAAGCGGCATTATATTCGAGCAGGACGTTCAGCCCGATACCAAGGTCGCTGCAGGAATAGAGATCAAGGTAAAAGTAAGCAAGGGCCCGACTCATGTAAAGCTGCCCGACTACAAGGATAAGAATATCGCTGAATATATAAATGAACTTAAAAAGCTGAATATCAAGACCAGCCAGAAAAACGAACCTACCAACGATGTTCCTTCGGGTCAGGTGGTACGCTGCAGCAAGGCTCCTGACGACTATGTCGATGTTCAGAACAGCGAGACCGTAGTGGTATATGTTGCTGTCCCCGTCAAGGAAGAAACAAAGGAATCCGAAACCACTGAACAGGACGACAAAAACGAAGATACCTCCTCCGCTAACGGCGGCGGAATACCCGTAAACTAAGGCAAAGGACGAAAAGAAATGGAACTTGATTTAGGCGAGATAAGAAAAGATATAGACAAGATAGACGTGCAACTGTTAGAGCTGTTCAAGCAGCGTATGCAGCTCACAGGAGATGTAGCACGCTACAAGGCAGCAAACAACATGGTGGTATTCCAGGGCGACCGCGAAAAGGCTATCTTAGACCGGGTGAAGCAGGATTCTCCCGAAGATCTGAAAAAAAGCGCTGCATTCCTGTTCATGAATATTATGGACATCTCAAAATGCGCTCAGGCAAGCGATATAACCCCCGATAAGCCTATACCGCACCTCACACTTGTTATGGACAAGCCCTCGGTAGCTGTACAGGGTACAGAGGGCGCATACGGTCATGCGGCCTACAACAACCTGTTCACTAATGGCAACGCAAGCTTTTATGCAAGCTTTGCAGAGGTGTTTGAGGCGGTGGAAAACGGCGATGTGGATTACGGAATACTCCCCATCGAAAACAGCACTGCAGGCGAGGTCACTGTGAATATGGAGCTGCTTGAAAAGCACCATGTCTATATCAACCGCACCACTAAGGTCGAGTGCGCACACGTCCTTGCAGCAAAACACGGAGTCAAGGAAGAGGATATCAAGATACTTTTCGGTCACGAGCAGGCTATACGCCAGTGCGAAAAATACATAGAAAGCCGCGGCGACCTGACGGTCATCCCCTACCACAACAACGCTTCCGCAGCGCTCATGGTGTCGGAAAATCCAAGCAGCGAGCTTGGCTGCATCTGCTCAGAGGAATGTGCGGAGATGCACGGTCTTGATATCGTCCACAAGGGCATCGCTACCGACCCGAACAACGCAACGCGCTTCATCTGCATCTCAAAGCAGCTGGAGGTCTACAGCGGCGCTGAAAATATCGCGGTATCGCTGTCCATACCCAACATCGCAGGTTCGCTGTATCGTATGCTGACCAAGTTCGCGGTAAACGGCATAAACATGACCAAGATACAGAGTAAACCGCTGCCCGTGGATATCCGTCTGAAGTACCCCGATGACCATATGTTCTATATCGAATTCCCCGGCAACATCAATGACTCCGCAACAAGAAAGCTGCTGAAGAATTTTGAGACCGAATACAACTATTTCAAGTTCCACGGTAATTTCTGAGGCGCAAAGGAGGTAATATGTTCTCCGCAATAATCCTTGCCGCAGGCAGCTCGACCCGTATGGAGGGTACGAATAAGCAGCTTGCAAAGATAGCTGATGTCCCCGTGTTCGTTATGAGCGCGCTCAATTTCGATAAATCCGAACAGGTGTCGGAGATCATCATTGCCGCACCCGAGGAGGATATTTCGCGCTATGAAAAGCTCGCAAGAAACTTCGGCGTGACTAAGCTTAAAGCAGTCGTCGCAGGCGGTGCGACCCGATTTCTGTCAGTCAGCAACGCGCTTGCTCAGGTATCAAAGGAGTGTACGCACATCGCTATACACGATGGCGCACGCCCACTTATACCCACCACAGAGATAGACAGAGTGCTGACAGACGCTGTAAAATACGACGCTGCTATCGCTGCCGCGCCTGCCACTGATACGGTAAAGACCATATCCTCAAACGGATTTGTCGAGAACTCTCCGCCGCGCGAAAAGCTGTACTACGCTCAGACCCCACAGGCATTCTCGAAAAAACTGTATACGGAATGTATACAAAAGCTCGGCACAAAGGCAGAAGCACTCACCGATGACAGCGCACTGATAGAGCAGTGCGGCGGATATGTCCGCATCACGGAGATGACCTGCTGCAACATGAAGATAACACGCCCCGATGACCTCGCGGCAGCAAACGCTGTATACCTCAGCAGAAAGGCAGTAAAACGGATATGATACGGATAGGACACGGCTACGATGTGCATAAGCTCGGCGCTGACAGACGACTGGTGCTGTGCGGCACGGATATCCCCTATGAAAAAGGTCTTGTCGGACACTCAGACGCGGATGTTGCGGTACACGCACTGATGGACGCAATTCTAGGCGCACTGGCACTCGGCGATATCGGAAAGCTTTTCCCTGATACCGACCCCGCATACAAGGGCGCAGACAGTATGGTGCTGCTGATGGACGTTATCCAGCGCATGACAGGCGCAGGCTACAGGCTCGGTAATCTCGATATCACCATCATCGCGGAAAAGCCGAAGCTTGCTCCCTACATCATGGAGATGCGCGATAATCTTGCCGCTGTATTTGGCTGTGAGCTGTCACAGGTAAGCGTAAAGGCTACCACTGAGGAGGGCTTAGGTCTTGCAGGTCAGGGCATAGGCGCTCACGCGAATGTACTGCTGATGAAGTGCTGATATGAGCAAAACCAAAAAGATACTGACAGCGACAGCAGCGATATTATTATTGCTACCTGTCGTATTGAATATAGTCGTCATGTCTGTAAACGACGCTTATGCTGCCAGAGCCGAAAAAGAGCTGAAACAGCTTCCGCTGCCTGAGAATACGGTGTATATCGAAAGCTTTTCAAAAGCAGGAAAGCTGTCTGGCAACGGAAACGGTATGCAGTATTACGGCGTTATTCTGATAACCAGCGAGCTGCCGTTAGAGCAGCTTCGGGAATACTACGGACAGTACGACAACTGCTATGTGTATGAACAGAACACCTCGAGGATAGAAGAGCTTCACGGCTCGATACGCTTCAACACCGACCCTGTACCCTGCAACGCATACAGAGTGGAGCTGTGGGGCAAAGGTCCGTCGTGGTTGTTCACTGAGCTTGATATAAGAGGACACTAAAATGCAAAAGATATTAGGCTATATCCGCCGCGCCTGTCAGGAATTTGACCTGATAGAGGACGGGGACAGGATAGCTGTCGGCGTTTCGGGCGGCAAGGACAGCCTTGTGCTGCTTGCGGGACTCGCGCATATGCGTCGCTTCTATGAAAAGAAATACGAGATAGTGGCGATAACGCTTGACCCGCGCTTTGGAAATGAGGACGGTGACTACTCCGCCGTTGAGCATTTATGTGAACAGCTAGGCGTAGAATTCCACCTGCTGCGCACTGATATCGCTGAGATAGTATTCGATATACGCAAGGAGCAGAGTCCCTGCTCGCTGTGCGCCAAGATGCGCCGCGGCGCGCTGCATGACGCTGCAAAGCAATATGGCTGCAACAAGATAGCGCTTGGCCACAACAACGACGACGCTATCGAAACATTCATGATGAATCTCTTTAAAGAAGGCAGAATAGGCTGCTTTGCGCCGATATCCTATCTCTCGCGCAAAGATATCACCATGATAAGACCATTGGTATTCGCGCCCGAATATGCTGTGGCATCCTGCGCAAGACGCAATAATTTCGAGATAGTCAAGTCGAAATGCCCCGCCGACAAAAACACCACACGCCAGACCACCAAAGAAATGCTGGCACGCATGGAGCATGACGACAAGGGCATCAAACAACGTATATTCGGTGCTATGCGCAAGGGCAATATCGACCGCTGGGGCTACAAGGAGGAGCAATGAGAAAGGCTCTGTATATCCTGCTGCAATGCACATGGGGCATAGCTCAGACGCTTGTAGGTGCAGCAGTGATGCTCTTCAACCTCGGCAAGCCTCATCGTATGTACCACGGTGCGGTAGTTACAGAATGGGGCTTAGGCGGCAGCGTTTCGCTGGGGATGTTTATATTCCTGTCCAAAAACAAAAGCGCCGACCACAAGAAAAGACTGCTGATGCATGAATACGGGCATACAGTACAATCACTGATGCTTGGGCCGCTGTATCTTGTCGTGATAGGGCTGCCATCCGTATTATGGGCAGGACTGCCATGCTGCGATCACCTACGCAGAAAAAAACAGATCTCATATTACTCTTTCTACCCTGAGCGCTGGGCAGACCATCTCGGCGAAAGGATCAAAACTGACAATGACCTATAACAAAAACCGCTTCTTGAAACGAAGCGGTTTTTGTTATTTATAAGCAATTACTTTGTTGTAAGAATAGGAGCTGTACCCATCAGTGTGCCATCCTTGAGATGACCGTCCTTCTTGTCGAATGCATAGGTACCTGCCGCATAATCCTCAGCAGTGGGGAATTCGCCGCTGTAGTCTGCATCCTCAACATACGATGCACCTACGACCCTGCCGTTGTTAAAGATGATCGAAACAGTAGCGTCCTCGACATCTGTGAAAACGTCTGATAACTCCTGCACTACCATATCCCATGAGCCTTCACCCCTAAATACACCATCGGGGCCTGTTATGCTCCACTCGCCGTCATTAACGACAACTATTACGTCAGCTGTAGTATCCCTTTTGATACCATGACCTTGAGTATCCAACTTGGTAATAGCAGTTAGTGCCTCATTCTTGAACAGTGCAGCTGTTTGATTATAGCTGGTAAGCTTGCTGGATGTAACAGGACTGTCGTCATCATCATCTTCGTCCTTATCGTCCTTATTATCCTTATCATCCTTATCATCCTTATCGTCGATCTCCTCGGATGCTGATATATCGTCCTTGTCCTTATCCTTGTCATCATCGTCATCCTTGGAGCAGCCGCATCCAAGTGCGCATACCGCTGCAAGCACAGCGCATAATACCATGGTCTTTGCTGATCTTTTCATTGTCTTATCCTCCATGTTATAATAATATCACACCAAAGTGCAAGTAGATTATAACATATATCAACTCGGATAATCAAGCCAAAAATGATATGCTTTTCAACGTAAAGCAATAATTTGTTTATATTGACTGTTTAATTTGAAAAAATCATTGTTTTTTTGACATCGGGCGCTTGCTCATTTGCTGCGGATATATTCCTCCGCCAGACGCATAAGCTCATCGTGATCGTTATTAAACCTGCCGTCTATCACACCGTTCAGCAAATGATCCAGCACCTCTCCCATCAGCGGCGATGGCTTTATCAATTTTAAAAGATCCTTGCCATTTATCGCAAGCTCTTTCACTGAAAGGCACGGTTGGTCTGCCGCTATCTCCTCGGCGCGGCGGATGATAGCCCTCCATACGGGGATGCGCTCTTTTGCAGAGGCTATCTTTGCGCTATCGTCAGCAATGTGCGCTAGCATAATATCGCGGAACGTTCCCGCACCATGCTTTGACAGCCGCCTGCGGATGAACTTGTCTGTATCCTCAGGAACAATACCGTGATAACGTATGATCTCGCACACCCTCGCTTTTAGTGCGTTGCTGCAATGGAAACGATCCAATGCCTGCTCAGCAAGCTCCGCGCTTTTTTCCGCGTGCGTATAATAATGACTTTCACCGCTGTCGTCCTCGCTTCTCGTCAGCGGCTTTCCTATATCATGAAGCAGCATCGCCAGTCGCAGCCCCTCGTCAGGAGGGGTATTCTCCGCCGCTCGTACAAGATGCTCATACAAAGTCAGGCAGTGATATCGGCTGTTCTGCTCGTAGCCAATACACGGTGCAAGCTCGGGGATTACCTCAGCAAACACCTCGGGATATGCAAGCAATACCATCGCTGCATTCCTGCCGCACAGCAGCTTCTGCAATTCCACCAGTATGCGCTCACCTGACACCTGCGACAAAAGTCCTCGGTTGCGCCTTATTGAATCTGCCGTCTTTTCCTCTATATCAAACCCAAGCACAGACGAAAACCGAAGCGCACGCAAGATACGCAGCGCATCCTCGCCAAAGCGCTTGTCAGGCTCGCCTATACAACGGATGATACCACGGCGGATATCCTCTGCGCCGCCGCAGTGGTCAGTCAGTCCACGCATCGGACTATATGCAATACCGTTCATAGTAAAATCGCGGCGTGCTACGTCCTCTGCAAGGCTGCGTGTAAAGTGAACTTCATCGGGATGCCTGCCGTCGGCATAATCGCCATCAACGCGGTAAGTGGTGATCTCAACAGGCTCGCCGTCTGCAAGCACTGTTACTGTACCATGCTTCAATCCCGTCGGAATGACCTGCATATCTGAGAAAACTGACATAGTTTCCTCGGGAAGCGCGGAGGTGGTTATGTCAAAATCGTGCGGCTGATGCCCCATAAGGCTGTCGCGCACACAGCCGCCTACGATATATGCCTCGTAGCCTGCGGCTTCAAGGCTGCGCAGTATTGAAGTTACGCTATTCGGTATATTCACTGTATCACCCCTTCGACTTATATTGTATCACTTTTTCTATGGAATAGCAAGAAGCCGCCCGATATAAAAGGCGGCTTCTGTTACAAAGAACCATAAAAGAGTGTTAGTCAGTATTTTTCTAAGCAGTAACTTTTACCTTTATCTTTACTGCGCTTGAACCAAGCTTAGCGGTAATTATAGTTGTTCCAGCGGTTTTAGCTGTCACTGTACCCTTAGATGATACAGTGGCTACGCTTTTCTTCGAAGATGTCCATGTAGGTGTACCGTTGCCCGATATTACTGCACTAAGTTTAAGGGTAGAACCTTTCGGAATCGTTACCTGCAGATAGGATATCTTACTTGCAGAACTGCTTGAACTGGGGAAAGTGGCTTTCAGCGAGAGCGAGCCATCACCACCAGCCCAACCACCACCGCTGATTCCTCTGTATACTCTGATATAATAAGTACCCTTATTGACTTTGTATGTCGCTTCACCAACACACAATTCCGTTCCACTGTTCCATTCTGCTCCAACCCTTGTTTCATAGTTGTTATGATAGCCTGATTTTGCGGTTACATTATCAACCTCAACGCTAGCACCGTTTGAATCCATCACATATAAACTCATGAAATTCATGGACGCTGTATAATTGATAGTTAATGTACCACTTTTTGATACTTTAATCTTAAAGTCCGCATTTTCACAACGCTTTACCTGTGTCCTAACCGTCTTACCACTACTGATAGACTTCGCGGTATCGAAAATCGTAGCTGCACTCGCAGTAACACTTAAAGTTGCAACCATCATAATTGCTGCAACAAACAGGGATAATATTTTCTTCATGTTAAGTCTCTCCTTTCCAGTTGACCATTTCGATCCGTGAGTACATATTATCACAAAATGGTCAATTTGTCAATAGACCATTTTGTGATAAGGCATAATATTATTATAAATGCACAAAAAGGATGAACGAAAAATGTACAGATTGAAATATCTTAGAGAAAGTGAACTGCTAACGCAAAAACAAGTTGCAGAAAAAATAGGGTGCGGACATCGTGCGTATGCTTATTACGAAGAAGGAATCAGGGACATCCCTACACAAATGTTAATAAAGATTGCTGATTTGTATGAGGTATCAATAGATTATTTACTATGCCGTACTAATAACCCGAAGATGAATATTGAGGTTTAATATGAAATATCGACTGAAATCGCTAAGAGAGCGTAGTAAACTGTCACAGGCAAATGTCGCTAAGGCTATCTTCATCGCACAAAACACCTACAGCTACTACGAAAACGGCAAGCGTGATATTCCCACCCAGACGCTCATTCGTCTGGCAGACTTCTACGGAGTATCGGTAGATTACATTCTTGGACGAACTGACAGCCCTACAATGAACGAATAGAAAAGTACCGCTTGAAACCAATGTATATACAAAAACCGCCTGTCTTACGACAGGCGGCTATATTTTTCAATTGAGATCTACGAATGAGCTATGAATTACTCGTTGATAGCAGTAACAACGCCGGAACCTACTGTTCTACCACCCTCACGGATAGCGAAACGGAGACCCTCTTCGATAGCGATAGGAGTGATGAGCTCAACGTCCATTACAACGTTGTCGCCAGGCATGCACATTTCCTTCTCAGCAGGCAGTGTGATAACGCCTGTAACGTCTGTTGTTCTGAAGAAGAACTGAGGACGATAGTTGGAAACGAAAGGTGTATGACGGCCGCCCTCTTCCTTCTTGAGAACGTAAACCTGACCCTTGAACTTTGTATGGGGGTGAATGGAACCGGGCTTGCAGAGAACCTGACCACGCTCGATATCCTGACGTGTAACACCACGGAGCAGAGCGCCGATGTTGTAACCAGCAACAGCCTCGTCAAGTGTCTTTCTGAACATCTCGAGACCTGTAACAACAGTGGACTTGGGCTCGTCAACGAGACCTGTGATCTCAACTGTGTCGTTAACCTTAACGATACCACGCTCTACACGGCCTGTAGCAACAGTACCACGACCTGTGATTGTCATTGTATCCTCGACGGGCATCAGGAAGGGAAGATCCTCGGAACGCTCGGGAGCGGGGATGTAAGCGTCAACAGCGTCCATCAGCTCCTTGATGCAAGCATACTCGGGAGCGTTGGGATCTGTAGAAGCGCAATCCAGAGCAACCTTAGCGGAACCACGGATTACGGGGATGTCGTCGCCGGGGAACTCGTTCTGGGACAGAACATCACGAACGTCCATCTCTACGAGATCGAGCAGCTCCTCATCATCAACGTCATCGCACTTGTTCATGAATACAACGATTGCAGGAACGCCTACCTGACGAGCGAGAAGGATGTGCTCCTTTGTCTGAGCCATAGGGCCGTCTGTACCAGCAACAACGAGGATAGCGCCGTCCATCTGAGCAGCACCTGTGATCATGTTCTTGATGTAGTCAGCATGGCCGGGGCAGTCAACGTGAGCGTAGTGGCGAGCCTCTGTCTCGTACTCAACGTGAGCTGTGTTGATTGTGATACCACGCTCTCTCTCCTCGGGAGCCTTATCGATCATGTCATAAGCCTCGAACTTAGCCTTACCGAGCATAGCGAGGTACTTTGTGATAGCAGCTGTTGTTGTTGTCTTGCCGTGGTCAACGTGGCCGATTGTACCAATGTTAACGTGGGGCTTCGTGGAATTATACTTTTCCTTTGCCATTGGTTTATCCTCCTTAAAGGTAAAATAGATTTTAGCTTCCCCCATTTAAGGGGGATAGCCATAGTTTAGTGATTATATTGTACCATTAATCTCTGAAAAAATCAAGTGTTTTTCAGAAAAAAGTGGTATTTGAGCATCGCCGCGGATAATTAGTCCTTAGCGCGCTTGCTCATGATGCCTTCAGCGATAGACTTGGGAACCTCGATGTAGTGGCTGGGCTGCATTACATAGTTACCACGACCCTGTGTCTTGGAACGCAGGTCGTTGGAGTAGCCAAACATCTCGGAGAGCGGAACGCCAGCTGTGATCTGAACAGTACCGTTTCTTGTCTCCTGGTTCTGGATCTGTCCACGACGGGAGTTGAGGTCGCCGATAACGTGACCTGTGTAATCGTCGGGAGTTACAACGTCTACACGCATGATAGGCTCGAGGATTACAGACTTAGCCTTCTTGAGAGCTTCCTTGATTGCCATAGAACCGGCGATCTGGAATGCCATTTCGGAGGAGTCTACCTCATGGTAAGAACCATCATAAAGCTCAACCTTAACGTCTACTACAGGATAGCCTGCAAGTACACCGGAGTTGAGAGCGCCCTGGATACCCTTGTCAACAGCAGGGATGTACTCCTTGGGAATAGCACCGCCGACAACAGCGTTGACAAACTCGTAGCCCTTACCGGACTCGTTAGGCTCAACACGGATCTTAACGTGACCGTACTGACCCTTACCACCGGACTGACGTGCATACTTCATGTCAACATCAGCAGTGCCTACGATAGTCTCCTTATATGCAACCTGAGGCGCACCTACGTTAGCCTCAACCTTGAACTCACGGAGCAGACGGTCAACGATGATCTCAAGGTGAAGCTCACCCATACCGGAGATGATAGTCTGACCTGTTTCCTGATCTGTATAAGTTCTGAATGTGGGATCCTCTTCTGCAAGCTTTGCGAGAGCAAGAGCCATCTTCTCCTGACCTGCCTTTGTCTTGGGCTCGATAGCGAGCGAGATAACAGGCTCGGGGAATTCCATGGACTCGAGGATTACAGGGTGTGCGGGATCGCACAGTGTATCACCTGTAGTTGTGTTCTTCAGACCAACAGCAGCAGCGATATCGCCACAGGGGCAAGCATCGATGTCCTGTCTGGAGTTAGCGTGCATCTGAAGGATACGACCCATACGCTCGTTCTTGTCCTTTGTTGCGTTGAGAACAGTAGCACCTGCATCAACGTAACCGGAGTAAACTCTGAAGAAGCAGAGCTTACCAACGAAGGGGTCTGTAGCGATCTTGAATGCAAGAGCGGAGAAGGGCTCGTTATCATCAGCCTTTCTTACGCACTCCTCACCAGTCTCAGGGTTAACGCCCTTGATGGGGGGGATATCAAGAGGAGAGGGCATGAAGTCAACAACTGCGTCGAGCAGCTTCTGAACACCCTTGTTTCTGTAGGAAGTACCGCAGCAAACAGGTACGAACTTGTTGTCGATTGTACCCTTTCTGATAGCCTTTCTGATCTCCTCAGCTGTGAAGTCCTCGCCCTCGTTCTCAAAGAATCTCTCCATGAGATCGTCATCAAGCTCGGCAACCTTCTCAAGCAGTTCTTTTCTGTACTGCTGAGCCTTGTCCATCATATCAGCGGGGATCTCCTCTACACGCATATCCTTGCCGAGGTCATCATAGTAGATATCAGCGTTCATCTCAATGAGGTCGATGATACCCTTGAATGTCTGCTCAGCACCGATAGGCAGCTGGATCGGAACAGCGTTACACTTAAGTCTGTCCTTCATCATGCCTACAACGTTGTAGAAGTCAGCACCCATAATATCCATCTTATTTACATAAGCCATTCTGGGTACCTTGTAATTGTCTGCCTGACGCCATACTGTTTCTGACTGAGGCTCTACGCCGCCCTTAGCGCAGAAGACAGTTACGGAACCGTCAAGTACTCTCAGGGAACGCTCAACCTCAACTGTGAAGTCAACGTGTCCGGGAGTATCGATAATATTGATTCTATGGTTCTTCCAGAACGCAGTTGTAGCAGCGGAAGTAATTGTGATACCTCTCTCCTGCTCCTGAGCCATCCAGTCCATTGTAGCGCCGCCATCGTGGGTCTCACCCATCTTATGGTTTACACCTGTATAGAACAGGATACGCTCTGTTGTGGTGGTCTTACCTGCGTCGATATGCGCCATGATACCAATATTACGGGTCATTTCGAGAGATACGTCTCTTTTCATAAGTTCCTCCGTAATTCCAAGCGACGCCGCGGCATTAAGCCGCGATCATCACCTTCTGTTTCTGATTACCACTTGTAATGAGCAAAAGCCTTGTTAGCTTCAGCCATCTTATGAGTATCGTCACGCTTCTTGCAAGAGCCGCCCTGACCATTGAGTGCGTCAAGGATCTCGTTTGCAAGTCTTTCCTTCATTGTCTTTTCGTTACGCTCACGGCTGTACTTGGTGATCCATCTCAGACCGAGTGTGCGTCTTCTCTCGGGGCGAACCTCCATAGGAACCTGATAGGTTGCACCGCCGACACGGCGAGCCTTTACCTCGAGCTGGGGCATGATGTTCTCCATTGCCTCCTCGAAAGCTTCCAGAGCATCCTTGCCTGTCTTCTCAGCAACGATCTCAAATGCGCCGTATACAATCTTCTGGGCTACGCCCTTCTTTCCGTCGAGCATGATGTTGTTGATAAGTC
>SVMQ01000228.1 GCA_015067375.1 Oscillospiraceae bacterium
GCCTATCAACGATACTGTATATCGCTATGTTGATAGCGGATTTGACGAAAACGGCTACGCAAACGTAAGCAATTCGGACTACATCAGCTGTGTTATTGACAAGCAGGGAAATGTAATTCATGAAAACGTGATCTCTTTGTCTGATGGAGTGATGATAAAGAAAGAAAAAACAGGCTCATACATCAACTTTTATATGTCAGAAGTTGATCTGTATAAGTACACTTATATCGATATTGCAACAGGCACAGAGCTTTACAGCATTGACGAAAATGCAGACCCCAGCGCCCCCTGTAATTATTATGTATGCCCTATGATCAATGGCTACAGCGTTTATTTCCTTGAACCCGAGGGTAGCTACATTGGCTGTAAAGGCGTGAGTGTGGTAGACGCAAATGGTAATATTACTGCGGTCTATGACGAAAATGCGGCAAGCGATCTCATCAGAGATACATTCGGCGCAAACGCCTATCCTGTCAGAGATCAGTACTATTACGACGACTGCAATCTCCTTTTCCTGCAGCTTTCCATCGACGACGAATTTAATACTGCTGTATACGATATGACTGATTCCACGATGCGCCTTGTGGAGGGATATATGTACATTCCTACCTTTATCGACCGCGACAACGGTATGCTTGCCCTCACGCACAAGGAGTCATCGGAAATACACATCGTTGACGATAAGTTCAATCTTCTCCTCGATGGTCTTACAACAGCAGTTGATTCGGGCAGCGATAAATATCTGCTCATCTCCGACGGTGAAAAATGGGGCTACTATGTCATCGACAGCGGTGAAGCCGTATGGTACGACGATGCAACAAATTTCTATAACGGCTATGCATTTGTTATTGAGGACGGAAAAGGTCACTTTGTAAACGAGGCTTTTGAATCAGTGACTGACGATATCGCCGCAACAGGAGCAACGCACTATGACGGTCTGTTATACCTTGCTGATACAGAGCAGTTCTACCCTGTAAACTACCCTGCGGCAGAATAAAGTCTATGAAGCCTAAAACACCACGAAGGCGGCTTGACTGCCCGAATACGGATGCCTGTACTCTTCGGTTGGGTAAAAATACCGAATTTGTAAATATAATACATTATACCGAATTTCTCGGCTTTGATGTCGCAGCGCTGACGAACGAGATATTCACGGCTTTCGGCGAGCATATACTGCACGTCAGGACAGCTCATCCCGAGGCAGCAAGAATAGACTACTTCCTTGATATGCACAGTGACGACCTGTATATCGGGCTGTTCAGAAGGCTGTACGGTGACGAGCTTGACGAAATAAAGTTTGAGCCGCTGAGCTTCTATCAGCTTCAGTACTACCGCCATATTTCGGGCGATCCGCTTTCTTCGGAGCAGCTTACGACGGTACGAAAAAGCATTGATAAGCTTACGAAAACAGAGCTTTGCGGCAATCCCTACTTCACCTTTACTGAACTTCTGCCGTACAAGCTGGTGCGGTTGGGCGATATTCGTGGGCTGGCATTCCCGTTTGATACGGAATACCTCGGCGGTTCTAACCCTGCAGAGGAGATAAGCGTGCGGCTATCGGGCAATATGAGCGAGCATACGCAGGAATATTTCGTTGAGGAGATGAAAATGCTTGATGCAACATTTTCAAACCTGTTACGGTATTAATTAGTAATTAATATAAAAACACAAAGGAAGGTAAATCATTATGAACAGACTGTTCAAACGTGTGGCGTCTGCCGCCACAGCAATTGCAGTATCGGTCTCGATGCTGTCGCTTCCCTCGTTTGCTGAGGAAGCAAAGGGCGACCCCCACTACGGCTTCATCCCCGTATCCACCTTTGAGGAGCTGACAGCTGCATTCTCCGCAAAGGGTGCGGCAAAGGCAAAGATCTATCTCACGAATGACATAGTGATAGACGAGGAACTGCTCGGAGATGACCGTGTCGGCGCATCCAACTTTGAGGGCGTGCTTGACGGAAACGGCTTCTCCATCACCAATGTAAAGAAAGAGCTTTTCTGGAACATCGGCGGTGCTACCATCAAAAACCTCACCGTTGAGGCAAGCATCGATTATATTAAGAACAAGTCGCGCGAGAGCGTATTCTCCGCTGACGTGGTTCTTGACGCTGACGAAACACTGACCTTTGAGAATGTGTACGTTACAGGCTACATCACTACTGAAAGCTCGCAGGGCGCAGGTGGATTTATCGGTGAAGTATCTGGGGGCGAAAATGTTATATTCAGGGACTGCTATACCGATGTGAAGATCACAGGCAATATTGCAACAGGCTGCAGGCTCGGCGGCTTTGTAAAGGGAATAACAGGTAACGTTGTCTTTGAGGACTGCGTTTCTGCTGCGACATTCGTGAGCGAAAAGGCAGACAGCAGAACAAGGGCAGGCGGCTTTGCAGGCTTTATCGGCACGACTTCAGGAAAGGGTGTGGGTACCGTTACCATCAAGGACTGCTACTCCACCGCGACAGCAAAGCTTGACAACACCAAAAAGGGCAAGACAGACACCGGTACATTCGGCAGCTTTGCAGGAAGCACTGCCAACAACAAGTCGTTTGGTTACAAGTATGTCATAGATAACGCAGCAGGTCTGACCGACTTTGCAGGCAAGCAGGAAAAGACTGACCTCTCCTGTGCTGCGTTCTCCGAGAGCGAGATAAATTCCGCTTCCGCATACGGCGGTCTTGACTTCAATGGAGCATGGTTCATCGACGATATACTTACAAAAGGTGTGCCTATGCTCAGAATGAGCTCGATGTGCGAGAGAGTTATCGCAGATAAGCACGATGCAGAACCTTTCAAAAAGGCGTTCACCGTAAAGCTCGATACAATAACAAACGGAGCAAAGATATACTACACCACTGACGGAACAACTCCCACAACAAAGTCCAAGTTGTACAAGAAAGCATTCAAGATCACACAGAACACTACTGTTTCCGCAATCGCAGTTCGCTCTGACGGTAAGCTCCTCGACAGCGAGGTAACTGTATACAACTTCAAGGTGAGAGCGGCTTCCGCAAAATCCACCGTTAAAGCAGGTACATACAGCAAAACGCAGAAGGTCATTCTTTCCACCACGACTCCCAACGCGAAGATATACTACACCACCAACGGTAATACTCCCACGACCAAGTCAAAGCTGTACACAAAACCCATCACTGTTTCCAAGAACATGACCATCAAAACACTGGTCGTTGCGGATGATTTCGAAAACAGCCCCGTAAGCACCTACAAGTACAAGATTCGCGTAGCCTCTCCCACAGCAAACCTCAAATCGGGCACATACGAGGGTACACAGACCTTCAAGCTGACTACAAAAGTAAAGGACGCACAGATATACTACACCACCAACGGCGCTAACCCCACTGCAAAAAAAATCAACCTTTACAACAGCGACAAGCCTCTTGTTCTTACTCAGGGCACATACACTATCAAGGTAATGACCGTAAAAAGCGGCATGACAAACAGCAAGATCGTTACCTACAATATCACAATAAATTAAAACTGACATCTGCACTGCTGCGGCAGTTGGGCATGAAAACACTTAATGTCATTGCTGGCAAAATGGCAGTATAGATATACTTTTTTCTGAACCGAACCCGAACGAACAAAAACCAAATACCTCCTATGAACTTAAACCATAGGAGGTATTATCTTTATGCCATGACAGCGCCCTGGTTCGTGTTGTCATACCATTTTATATAGCCTTCAATGCAAGCACTTAGTCACTCATCACGATCAGCATAACTGTCGAGAAATGCTTTCAGCTCAGCATTCTTCATTATCTGGTCAAAATACGCTTCGGGCATCATATTTGCAAGCTCCTCGATACTGCATCC
>SVMQ01000229.1 GCA_015067375.1 Oscillospiraceae bacterium
TTCATGGTGGTGATGACGCTTATCTTCAGGTCACGCGCCAGTCCTCTTATTGAGGGGAGATAATCGCCCTCGGCATACTTGCCGTTCATGATATCCTCTTTAAATTGCGATGATATCTGTCGATAGATCGGGATATCGGAGTTTTGCAGTATCTTCAATTTACGACCTCCTTTCTGTGTAGGTGTTCATGTGTTGTATATACAGTATAAACTGTTTATCTGATTTTGTCAAGGGGTTTTTGAAAAAAATTTAAAAGCCGTGCTCATCTGTATATCAGACGGGCACGGCGCAGTGTTTTATTCGGGTCGTTCATATCTGTCAAGGGCGTGTTTGAGCGCGTCAAGCTGCTCGGCGATTATGCAGAGCTGCTGTCCGCTGCATCGGCTCAGCACCTTGTTTATCAGCGACAGCGCATCCTCGGGAGCGAGAGGAGTTTTGCCGTCGGGTTCCATTTTAGGTTTTACGAGTATATATTGCTTTTCTTCTTCTTCGCCGTCTAGCATAAATATGGACATGGTGCGACCTCCTAATCAATAATAATCAGTACTACCATTTCATATTATATCCTACTTATTCCTACTTGTCAATTGAAAGGTGCGAAAAAATCTTACTTTTTCCTACTTTGTAGCATTTTATCATATTTCGTAGCATATTGTGGTATCATTAAAATAAAGGGGTGAGTTTTATGTACGAGCAAAGACCTATGAAAGCGAAAATAAGCATTTCTATAGATAGTGATGTTGAACGCGCTATAAAAATATTGTCTGAGCGCGACGACCGTTCTTTTTCGCAGTACATCAACCGCGTACTAAAGCAGCACCTTGTAGACATTGGCTATTACGATGAGCATAAGGATGAGGATTAACACAAAAACACGGGCGACAAAAAATGTCGCCCGTGTTCAGTTAAATATACATCACCATTTCCTGCTTTTCAGCGGACAGTGTGAGTCGCGCCGCGCTGCTCTCAGCTCGGAATAGCAGCCGCATTTCAGACAGGTACCCTGTAAAAGATGCTCGCAATCGCCGCAGATATCCAGCCTGCGTTTGTACTCCGCATCCTCTGCGCGCTTGTCTGAGGGTATCTTTTCCACCGCCGCGCGCACTGCTTCGGATAAGTCCTGACGCCCTGCCTCTTCCAGCAGACAGCGCGTGCAGGGCTTTTTTGCGTACATCATACCTTGAGTGTGACAGCGGCAACGCTGCAGGCAGGAAGCACAACGCTCGCTCTGCCGTTTTCTACCTTGACGGAGAGTGCCTGAATAGTAACATTCTCGGTCTGATCGAATGTGTTGTGCGCATGAGCGTCGCCTGTCAGCATACGCGCTTCGGCAGACTTGATCTCTCCGAAAGCAGAGCCGAGGTCTATCTCAAATTCCTTATCCAGTGCGCAGTTGGACAGCGTTACAAGGATATCGCCGTTTTCTGCCATGGATGCGGAGTGGCTTATGCAGGGTACAGCGCTCTCGCAGTCAGCATTCTCGTTTTCAATGTGGCTGTAGATGAGCGTTGCGTCCTGATGCGCCTTGTACAGATCAAATACATGATAGGTGGGGGTCTTGACTGTCACTTCACCCTCGGTCAGCAGGATAGCCTGCAGCACATTCACTGCCTGAGCGATGTTAGCCATGTACACGCGGTCGGAGTGATTGTTGAAGATGTTCAGATTGATAGCTGCAACGATAGCGTCACGCATCGTATTCTGCTGATAGAGGAAGCCCGGGTTTGTGCCTTCCTCAACATCGAACCAGCAGCCCCATTCGTCTACGATAAGACCGACCTTTTTCTCGGGGTCATAGCGGTTCATTATCTCGGAGTGACGGGTCACGAGCGTTTCCATCTCCAGAGTGGAACGAATGGTTTCGTAATACTCGGCGTCAGTGAAGTTGACAGCGTCGCCCTTATGCTCCCAGTTGCCGTAGGGAACAGTATAGTAGTGCAGCGACAGACCTTTCGTGTGCCATGCGCCGATGTTCTTCATCGTTACCTCTGTCCAGTTGTAGTCGTATGCGTTAGGACCACAGGCTATCTTAAACAGGTTGTTTCCGCTGAAATCACGGCAGTAGGACTGATATCTGCGGTAGGTATCGCAATAATATTCGGGAGTCATGCTGCCGCCGCAGCCCCAGTTTTCGTTGCCGATTCCGAGATACTTCAGCTTCCACGGCTGCTCTCTGCCGTTCTTTTTGCGCAGCTCAGCCATGGGGGATATGCCGTCAAAGGTCATGTACTCTATCCATTCAGCCATTTCCTCGACAGTGCCGCTGCCGACATTGCCCGCGATATAAGGCTCGCAGCCTACCAGCTCGCACAGACGCATGAATTCATGTGTGCCGAAGCTGTTATCTTCAACTACACCGCCCCAGTGGATGTTTATCATCTTCTTGCGGGTAGCTTTGTCGCCGATTCCGTCCTTCCAGTGGTACGCGTCAGCAAAGCAGCCGCCCGGCCAGCGCAGCACAGGGAGCTTGATATCTCTGAAAGCCTCCACGACATCCTTGCGGAAGCCCTCGATGTTGGGGATATCGCTGTTTTCACCTACATAGATGCCGTCGTAGATGCAGCGTCCGAGATGCTCGGAAAAGTTTCCGTAGATCTCGCGGTTGATGTGACTTTTTCTGTCGAGAGGGTTGAGGGTGAGTTTGAGTGTTTTCATAGCAGGGGTTTTCCTTTCCGTTTATTTGGTTAAGATTATTATAAACCTATTGACATATCTTTTTCAATGATGTATCATATTAACAGGACTGATATATCCTGCGATTGGAGGTTTGGGTATGAAGCTGCATACACTTGGGATGGACTATCGCCATGACAGTGGATTTGTCATTGACCGTCCCAATGGTTCGGGCGATAGTCTGATGTTGATATTCAAGACCCCTGCGCTGCTCAGGCTGAACAATCGTGTTGTACACGCGACAGCAGGTAGCGCGGTGGTGTATTCGCCTGAGTATCATCAGTATTACGGCGCTGACGGTGCTGAGTACATAAACCATTGGGTGCATTTTGATGCGGAGGATGGTGATGAATTTCTTAGGCGCATCGGGCTGCCATATAATACGCTGATACCACCGTCTGATATTGCAGCGGCGGAGCGTGTGCTGGAGCTGCTGAGTTTAGAGTCGCTGTCGGATGCAAAGGGTACTGCCGAGAGCTGCGACCTGTTGTTGAGACTGCTGCTGACAAAGCTTGCAGACGGCATGGAGCGCAGAGCGGAGCAGACCTCACAGCACAGCGGCGCGCTGAGGGAGCTGCGTGCCGCAATATACAGAAGTCCTGCGGAGTGTAGGAGCATAGATGAGTTGGCGGCAAGGCTGTCGCTCAGTCCGTCGCACTTTCAGCATCTGTACAGGCAGGAGTTTGGCGTGAGCTGCTATGAGGATGTGCTGTCGGCGCGTCATGCTATGGCTAAGTACTATCTGCGCAATACCGCACTGGCGATAGGGCAGATAGCGGAGCTTTGCGGCTATGAGAATGATGTGCATTTTATCCGTCAGTTCAAAAAGCGCACAGGAATGACCGCAGGTCAGTACAGAAATGGGGGCCGACCCACTTGATTTTTCGGCGCGGATATGCTATTATATTGATGTGCCGTTGGGTACATTAATTTAATACGGTGTTTTCTTTGCCTAACCACCGTTAAAAAACAAGGAGTTTTTTTATGCAAAAAAATAAGATCAGACCGCACGACATGGCGCGTATCGCGGTAGTTACCGCGTTGTATGCCGCGCTGACGCTTGCGCTGCAGCCTATCTCATTCGGATTGGTGCAGCTGCGCGTTTCGGAAATACTCGTGCTGCTGTGCTTTTATCG
>SVMQ01000230.1 GCA_015067375.1 Oscillospiraceae bacterium
TACAGGCAGACTATATCACAGACAGATATAGAACTGTATGTTTACGCTCCAAGGCCCTGCAGAGGAGTATATGTACTCCGTGACGGCGACACATGGTACGCGGCGCTGTTCTGTAATTTCATCCACTTTGACAGCGATACCCATTGCGAGTTCACCGAATTGTATCGCGTCTACGGCATAGAGAGTGCGGAGGACATCGCTTCCATCACCGAGGTCGATTGGAACAACGACAAGGTGGTTGGCAATCAGATTACAGACGGAAAGGAAATCTCCGATTTCTATGATATTACTCTTGGCCTTATGCCCCACGGAAACGATAGCTTTCAGAAACTGATGTTCAGCGGTTTTGCGCCGGAGGAAGACCAGATGGTAAAGCACACACAATTTGCTGATGACCTCCGCAGTCTTCGCATAGAAACGACTTACGGGCTGCGATTCCACATCTCTGTCTATCCGACCTTTGATTGGATTTACGGCAACGGCGCGATGACCTATTATCAGATGAACGATCTGATGAACGAATGGTTTGAGCGGAATATAGGATAAAGACAAAGGCGCAGCTTTCTCTTGGAAGCTGCGCCTTTGTTGTGTGTCTAAAGTTATTTTGTGCATAGATAAAGAGATCTTGTTTATTTTCTTTTGGTTTGCAATGGTATAGAATACAATCAAACAAGAAAAGCAACACCTCACAAACACAACGATTTCAAGGAGAGTGCCATTATGAAAAGAAAAGCTTTCGACTGGTACAACGAGTTTGACAATAAGTTGCAGAATGACGCGCAAATGTAATTTGTGCATCTAAGAGGTCTTTTGTGTTTTTCCTCCTCATGATTATTCCAATCAAAACCCCTCCTTTTTTCAATTAATAGTTAAGGCATTCAGGGATATGCAAAATCCTTCTCGATCTGATGATGCAAGATAACAAACAATGTTTTATTTATGAAAGGATGAATTAAATAATGAGTACTGTATGGGCACTGAATAATATCGACGTAAACGAGTTCCTTAAGCTTATCGATGCCTGCAAGGGCGGCCTTTATCTCGTAACCGATGAGGGCGACAGACTTAATCTCAAGAGTAAGCTTTGCCAGTTGATCGGTCTCTCCAATCTCATCGACGGCGGCATTATCCATACTGCTTCTCTAGTGTGCACAAGCATTGAGGACGAACGTCTGTTGGTTCGCTACAAGCTCTACAAGACCATTGATGCAGCATCCGAGGACGCCTCCGATGTCAATCCTGCAGAAGAGGACGAAGTAGCTTAACAGTGGTCAGATCAGCATATCACGAAATCAAAATTACATTTCTCTCCGCAATTTTCTTGCTCCGAGAGAACGGTCATTAGAATACGCCATAGTTGTAATATAGGGGCTGACATCGAAGCAAATGGCAGCCCCAACCCTTCTTAAAAAGCCTCCCCAAGTTTGAACGGTGAGGCTTTTTAATTTTACAGCAAAATCAGCCCGCATATTTCGCCCTATATTCAGACGGAGACATACCCGTGTTTTTGCGGAAAAGTCTGCTGAAATAGAGAGCGTTATCATAACCCACGGCATAGGCGATCTCAGTTATGTTCTTGTCGGTCTTTTCCAGCATATTTTTCGCCGCAGATATGCGAAGTGAGAGAATGTACTGCATCGGTGTTACCTTTACCGTGTTTTTGAAGCTGTGAATGAACCAGTTAGTGCTTATAAGGTGTTCCTTTGCATACTGCTCAACACTTATGGCCTTGTTATAGTTTTCGTTGAAGTAGTGCAGAGCTCGTTCAATTTCGTTGAGTACATCACTGCCAGTCTGGTGTCCCTCCTGAATATAGCGGTTTATCATCAGAAGTGTGTGGCGAAGCAGCATGCTGAGCAGTTCTTCATGATTGGCTCTGCGAAGCTGCAGTTCCTGAATCATCTGCTTATATATCCACTGGTAATCGGGAGAGGTACCGGTGAAAAAGACATTCTCATCCTTCGGCAGGGCGTAGTGCTCGATGATCTGTTCCACCTGATGACCGGTGAAATGCACCCAGTAAACTTCGGTTTTATCCTCGGCATAGTAATAGTAAACCTGCGGCTCGCTGGGGCGATAGAGGATCATGTTTCCTTTGGTGACGATACGCTCTGTGCCATTAAGGAAGAAATGCCCCTTTCCTGAGGATATGTACAGCAGCTGGTAGTCGTTTCTGCCCTCGGGGTGTTCGGTTTTGATTATCGGGGTGGTATGAACGCGGTAGTATCCGCAGTTGTTTATTCTCAGAGGCACCGACAGATCTTCGGTATTCGGGTTTTTGTCAGCAGGATATGCAACATTTATATACATATGAATACTTCCTTTCTGCCTTTTGATGATATATCCATTATACACCTGTTTTTACCTGTATTCAATACAAGTAAAGTGATTTTGTGCATGATTCAAGAGATTGAGTTTATTGTGATATTCCGGACACCGAGGTAAAATATAATCGAACAGGGAGACAGAAATCCCGAAAAAATCACATTTTTAAGGAGAAAGTTGTCATGGAAAGAAAGTATCTCAAGTGGTATCACAAACTTGGCTATGGATCAGGTGACGTGGCAGGAAATGTAGTTTATGCATTCCTTTCGTCCTTCGTAATGTTCTATCTCACCGAATCCATCGGTCTGAGTATGGGCATTGTCGGAACACTGATGGCTGTTTCCAAAATCTTTGACGGTGTGTCCGATTTCTTCTTCGGCAATCTTATCGACCGGACCAATACAAAAATGGGCAAGGCCCGTCCGTGGATGATCTATGGCTATATCGGCTGTGCCGTGGCTCTCGCTGCTACCTTCGCTGTTCCTACCGGTTGGGGAGAAACCGCGCAGTATGTCTACTTCTTCATCACATACACTCTTCTAAATGCGGTATTCTTCACGGCTAACAATATCGCTTATGCTTCACTCACCGCACTGATAACCAAGAACACCAACGAGCGAGTACAGCTCGGCTCCATTCGCTTCATCTTTGCCTTTGCCACCAGCATGGTCATTCAGTACATAACCATTCAGGCGGTTGACTGGTGCGGAGGCGGCGCAGAGGGTTGGAGAACAGTAGCAATCATTTACGCTGTTATCGGACTTATCGTAAATACCATCTCCGGTCTTTCGGTCAAGGAAATCAAAGAACTTGACGACGAAATGGACGAGGAGCGCAAGGAGGAGCACAAGCTCACCTTTGGTCAGTCGGTAAAACTCCTTTTCTCGAATAAATATTATGTTCTTATCTGCTTTACCTATCTTTTTACCCAGATTTATTCTACAATGATATCAATGGGTATCTACTACATGAAGTACATCCTCGGCGATGAAAACTACTTCAGCACTTTTTCACTCTATATAAACATTCCGCTTATCATCGGTTTGATCGTTGCTCCGTTCCTTATCAAAAAGCTTAAGGGAATGTACGGCATCAATGTATGGAGCTATGTGCTTGCAACAGTTGCACGCGGTCTGGTTATTGTTGCGGCATACTTCGGAAGCATTCCCCTCATGCTCGTCTTCACAGCACTTGCCGCACTCGGCACAAGCCCTCTGCAGGGCGACCTCAACGCACTTATCGCCTCCTGCTCCGAGCATACAACACTCAAGACCGGCAAGAGAATTGACGGCATGATGTATTCCTGCTCGTCCCTCGGTATCAAGATCGGCGGTGGTATCGGTACCGCGATCTGCGGCTGGCTGCTCGACGCTGCTGGCTATATCGAAAACGCTGCTTCCCAGCCCGATTCCTGCATTGCAATGCTCAACTTCCTCTATCTGTGGGCACCCATG
>SVMQ01000231.1 GCA_015067375.1 Oscillospiraceae bacterium
TTGCCAGAGCTCTGTATATCGTCTTATGATGAACGGCAAACCGGTATACCACGCTATGCGCCTTATTCATAAATATGTGGACGGGGATGAATATTATATTATCGGCGTACTGAATGTTGATAAAGTTGCACGTAAGCAGATGTATATAGATAAAAAAGCATACATGGATTCATTGACCGGTGCACATAATAAGAATGCTTACCAGGAATTAGAGGAAGAATATCAGCTTCTGATAGAAAAAGACCAGGAATTACGGTTTGGGATTGTTGTATGTGATGTAAACAACCTGAAAGTTATCAATGATTCTATGGGACACCAAGCCGGTGACGAACTGCTTCAATCTGTTTACTGTCTTCTGCACAATATGTTTTTACATAGTGCCATATATCGTGTCGGCGGAGATGAATTTGTAGTGTTCCTGAAAGACAAGGATTATGAGGAACGCTTAGACTTGTTCAAAAACTTACGACAAGTAGTCATCAGTAATCAGAATGCCGGTGAAGGTCCTATCGTAGCAACAGGAATGTCTATTTACGAAAAGGATACAGACCGGAATATATCAGATGTATTTGCGCGTGCAGATGAAGAAATGTATGCTGATAAGAATAACTTGAAAGAAAATGTAACAAGACTGAATACTGATAAAACGGAACACGCAAAGATACAAAAAATCCCGGCAATCAGAAAAGCTCGTCTGGATTCATTTTTCAAAGTATTCCGCATAGCTTCAGAAGAGGGGTATTTTTTCCTCAGTGATATAAGATATGATTTTTCACGCTGGGATAAACAAATAGTAGATAATTACGAACTTCCGTCAGAATATATGTATAATGCAGGCAGAATCTGAGAGCAAAGAATACATCCGAGCGACAGAGAAATTTACAGAGAGCGAGTTGAAGAGATTTTTAATGGCGATAAAGATGAATTTGAACTGAGTTACAGAGTAAAAGGAATCAACGGTAACTATGTACCTTGCATATGTAAAGGACTTATGATAAGAAATCAGCATGGAGAACCCGAATATTTCGGAGGGATACTGATAATCCGTGAGGAAGAAGCAAATTAAAAATCTATTCTGACCACTATTTACATATTTAAAACCCGTCCACTGGACGGGTTTTAAATTGCAAAAGCTGCTCTCGGATAGCTGCTTAATCATTATGTTGCAAAAGCCCCTCGCATTTGCGTGTGACTTTCTGTTCATAGCGTGATGAAGCTTTGTCATCAATGATAAATTATGACCCGTGGAAATCATCCACGGGTCATGTTTGTTATAATGTCATGTTCAGAGCGTATCAGTATGGCAGCTCAAAGTTGGTGAAGTACCATCTTCCATCGCGCTTTACCGCACTGTAGGTAATAGTTTTGGTGAGGGGTTCAGTGGCAAGGGGATCGGCGGAATAAGGATCGGTGGTGTAGTATGTCGAATATGCTGTAAATTCAGCAGTATCGGCGGTCAGTATGCTAAGCTCATATTCCGTGTCGATGTAGCAGATATCTGCACCGCGTGCGCCGCCTGTGGAATACAGTTTACCGTCAGGCCCCTCTGTATACAACGGAGTTTCCATAAGCGAATTGATGATGTCTGTAGAGAAGTAGCAGCTCAGCGCATTGAGAAGCTCAGCCTTGGTATCAAGACGCTCATCGGCTACCATGAAGTATTTCTCCATCGTGCCGTTGTGTTCTTTTTCGAGCATCTTGTCGTTCAAACCGTTCATAGCTTCAAGGTCAAAATAACCGTACAGCGCATTGGCTACCTTGAATATCTCCTCAGGCGACTGTGTAGTTGGATCCATCTGTGTAAAGCCTGACGATGTTTCGGGCAGCAACGAATATCTGTCCTCTGCCGTGTAGTAGCGATAGACCTTGCTGCCATCCTCGGAGATGAAGAAATCGCACATATAGTACAGCTTTTCCTCGTGCTCGTCATAGCAGGAGATACCATGGTATGTTTCGCCCTCTATCTCGGCAGTCGCACCTGTACTCTGGAATATGTACACCTTGTCTTTCTGCGGCAGACCGAGAAAGCTGTTGTCATAGACCGAGATAAGCTCAACATACTCGTCTGTTACGGGGATGACCTCTATGGTTTCATCCTCATCCTCAACGGGTACAGACACATCCTCGGTAGGGATAGCAGGCTCTGTTATCTGCTCGGTCGTTTCTTCGGGTGCGTCGCTGCTCTCTTGTACAGCTTCGGTAGTCTGCGGTGCTGCTTCCTGTGTTATTGCAGCCTCGGCGCTTTTGTCGGGGGATGATGACGGCTGCTCTTGCACTGCATCATCGCCGCCACAGCCTGTCAACATGATACAAGCGGCAAGCAGCGCGGGAATTCTCTTTTTCATATATCCTCCATAAAAAAAGGGCACGCAATAAGCCTGCCCGTTTTTTGTCTGACGAAATGGAATTACAGCTCCTCAGATTCCTCGGGAGCGGCAGCCTCTTCTTCGATAAGCTCGTCATTCTGCTTGTTTACCTCTGCGATATCAGCAGCGGTATCAGCGATGCACTCGTCAACGTCGTCAAAGTCGAAGTCCTCATCGTCCAGCCACTCTGCGTCGTCCCACTCATCGTAGTAGTCCTCTTCGTTTTCCTTTTCGAGCTTCTTTTTAGTAATAATTGTAGCAGCAGCAACACCGCCTGCGATAGCAAGCAGACCTACCAGTGCTAAACCTAATCCTTTAGCCATGTTGAATACCTCCTGACATATTGGTCATAGTTACATGATATAGTATATACTATTTCCTAAAAAATTTCAAGTATTTGCATGAAATTTTATCTAAATAGCCCAAAAAAACTACATATTTCCTGTCATATTCATCAAAACCGAGATCGCAGCTATGGGTGCAGTTTCACATCGCAGTATGCGTTTTCCGAGTGAAACGGGGATAAATCCGCGCTCTGCAAGCTTTGCAGCCTCGGATTCCTCGAAGCCGCCCTCGCTGCCGATGATGATATCTATATTCTCCTTAAACTGCGGCACCGCCTCGCGTAAGGGAAGCTGTGCGCATTCATAGAACAGTATACCCGTATTTTCTTCTGAAAACATATTCAGCACATCGGAAAATTCCACCGCCTCTCCGATAACAGGTATGACGCCCCTGCCGCACTGCTTTGCTGCCTCGTAAGCGATACGGCGGTAGCGCTCCGTCTTTTTAGCCATCTGCTTTTTATCGGGGCGCGAAACGCAGCGTTTTGAGAAAAACGGCACTATCTCACACGCGCCGCACTCCACCGCTTTTTGTACGATGAACTCCATTTTGTCGCTTTTCGGCATAGCCTGAAACAGGCGGACGCGCACATCAGGCTCGGCCTCGTTGTGAGAGCTTTCCAGCACCCTGAAAACACACTCCGCGCCCGAATGTTCAAGCACCGCGAGGTAGTCCATGCCCTTTCCGTCACAGATGACGGCATGGTCGCCCTCTCTCATACGCAGCACCTGTACAGCGTGCTTTGAGTCCTCACCCGACAGCACCGCTGTGGTTTCGGATATATTCTCCGTGAAAAAGCGCGGAAATCTCCAGCGCTCCATTTTAAGCTCTGCTTCTGACATAGTATCTCCTTTTTTCTGACTAGTTCCAGCCGTATATCTCGCCGTTATCGAACAGCTCCTGCACATTTTGTCTAAGTCCTGCGTTGCGCTCCGCTGTCAGCTTCGCGTCCTTCGCCAATATCTCCTGTGACAGCGCGTCCACCTCATACAGTACCTCCGCGTCGTCCGCGATATCTGCCACTTTCAGTGGGGGAAGTCCATGCTTCTGCCGTCCGAAAAAGT
>SVMQ01000232.1 GCA_015067375.1 Oscillospiraceae bacterium
CCTGATGTGTATGTCCCCTGCGAGGTGTGCAAGGGTCACCGTTACAACCGCGAAACGCTGGAAGTTAAATACAAGGGCAAGACCATCTACGATGTGCTGGAGATGACGGTATCCGAGGGCGTGGAGTTTTTCGCAAACATCCCGAAGATTGCCAACAAGATGCGCACGCTTGAGGAGGTAGGACTTGGCTACATCAAGATAGGCCAAAGCTCCACGACGCTTTCGGGCGGCGAGGCACAGCGCATCAAGCTGGCGACCGAGCTTGCAAAGCGCTCCACAGGCAAGACTATCTATATACTGGACGAGCCTACCACGGGTCTGCATACCGCGGATGTGCGCAAGCTTATCGACATCCTGCAGCGGCTCACAGACAGCGGAAACACCGTGCTTGTCATCGAGCATAACCTTGATGTCATCAAGACCGCAGACTATATCATAGACATGGGACCCGAGGGCGGCGATAAGGGCGGCACAGTCATCGCAAAGGGTACGCCTGAAGAGGTCGCTGCAAATAAGCTCTCCTACACGGGCGAGTATCTCAAAAGGCTGTTATAAATGACTATAAACACCGAGGGCGGCAGCGTGCCGCCTTCCGTTGTATTTAAAATAAAAAAATTCGGTAATAATGTAACCTTTTTGTGTCAGTGTAAGTTATATGTTATGAGGGAGGGGTAATTATGGAAGATAAAAAGATAATAGAGCTTTTCTTTTCCCGCTCAGAGCAGGCGCTTGCCGAAACAGAAACTAAATACGGCAGGCTATGCTCTAATATAGCATACGGAATACTTGCCAACACCGAGGATGCCGAGGAGTGCGTCAGCACCAGCTACATGAAGCTGTGGAATGCGATCCCGCCGAAGCGCCCCGAGTCGCTTTGCGGCTATCTTTGCACGATAGTGCGCAACACAGCGCTGACGGTATACGACAAGCTGCGCCGCAGAAGCTATGAGGAGCAGTATGACGAGCTTGCGGAGATAATTCCCGACGATGCAACGGTGGAGAGCCGTTTTGACAGCAGTCAGCTTGGCGGCTGGATAAACGAGTTTCTTGCAAAAACGAGCAAAAAGAGCCGCGAGGTATTCGTGTCGCGGTATTACTTCAATATGTCGGTGGCTGAGATAGCAAAGGGTCTTGGCATGAGCGAGAGCGCGGTCAAGACAAGGCTTGCTCGCACAAGAGCCGCGTTGAGAGAGTTTCTTCATGAAAGGGGTGTCGAGGTATGAGAGAGCGCTGGGATGAAGCTATAAACAAGCTGGACGAAAAGTACATAAACGAAGCCGCGCAGACCCTTGCTAAGCACGCGCACAAGCAGGCTGAGCAGGAGCGATTCGACGCGGAAGCCTCGCGCCCGAGCGAAGCGGTCTCGCTGCCGCAGACTAAAAAGAGCCGCAAGGGTCTGTTTATAGGCATTGGCGCTGCTGCGGCCGTTGCACTCGCGGTGGGAATAGGTGTGAAGCTCGGCGGCAAGGGCGACGACCTGCTGCCACAGGTAACACCTACTGTCGAGGTGACCTCTGAAACATCCGAAACAGAGGAAACGACCGAGGTAAAAGTGCCTGTTGAACCCGAGGTAAAGGACGGCGCTATCAGCTTTGAAAAGACCTATAAGGAGGGCAGGCTGATATTCTCCAAGCTGCAGCAGAGGTACAGCACAGGCGCGGATGTTTCGGTAGCAAGCCCTGTCACCGATATGACGGAGGACGAGATATTCACCTATATCGAGAGCTTTTCGGGTATGGCGGTGGATCAGGCTAACAGCAATCTGAATCAGAGCGGCTTCTATCTGGACAAGGAAAAGTCGCACTGGAACGCCACATGGAACAGCACATCCATGCCGTCGGGCGCGGGGATAGGTCAGCAGATGACCCTGCACTACTCAAACACCGTCGCTGACATCAGGATAAACATAGGCGAGAACGACAGCAACTTCGGTTATGTGCGCACCGCAAAGGGAAATCAGTATGTTCCCACAGGTGAAACGAGAAACTCCAATCTCAGGTGGATGTACGGCGAGAGCCTTGACTCGCGCCTGCAGATATCGACGGGCGAGAAAGCGGATATCTCCATCGGCGGACTGGTGGAGGACGGCGTGGCGGTCTATGGCGCGCAGTTCCTCTGGTCAAACGACGACTACAGCGGCATCTGCATCATCAGCGCATACGGCTGTGAGCTTACTGATATCACAGACATCCTTGCAGGTCTGATCTGCAGCACCGATAAGCTGCACGAGGTCGATGTACAGCCGTTCGATGTTACGGATTATTCGGAGTTTGGCGTAACACAGGCGCTGCTGTGCAATCCGTCCGATGACGAGAGCATAAGCGCACTTGCGGATATCCTTGCTGACGCGTCAGGCGAGCCGTTCTTTGACGACTACGGCACGCTCGCAGGCGGCGAGGACGCACAGCTTCGCTGCTACCACTACGACAGGGAGGATGCGCCCGATTATTGCGACATCATCGCTCCGTACTGGAGCGCCGATAGATTCTACTATGGTATTACAAGCTACGATACCGAATGTACCGCTTACTTTGAGCTGCCTGCCGATTCTTATGAACAGCTTATGTCGTGGTTCATGCTGTACACACCGTACTCATTCATCGGCACGGTCGTCGAGCAGGACGGCGAGAACAAGACCGACCCTGATAACGGCTATTATCTTATCGAGGACAACAGCGGCGGTATGTACATGATACATTCTGACGAACGCTTTGAGATAGGTGACAGCGTTGAGGTGTGCTATTACGGGTCTGTGATGGAGTCCTACCCTATGCAGGTGCGTGATATATGGGTAAAGCGCGCCTACAACATGGAAAAGGATGACGCGCTGCTTATCCCCGATAATATGCGCGATATGGGCTTTGATACAGAGGTATTCGAGCAGTACTTCCGCAATGTATGGAACTGTGACAACGGCAGTTGGAGCGTGAATATCTCCTATTCCGAGCCTGAATGTGCGGACAGACCTGTGTGCTTTGAGTATGAGGACGGCTGGTATCTCGGCTTCTATAACGAGGTCGCGGCAGAGGTGATGTTTATCCCGAGAGAGCATCCCGATACACTGTTTGCTTATCATGTGGATGATTTCTACAATGTGGATGACGAGGACTTTGACGAGAGCCTTGACTACTCACCGCGCCGAAACAAGGACTACACAAGGTACTTTGTGGATGACGACGATACCGTTGATGTTGTCCCTGAAGCAGGCACTGTTGTAAATCAGATGGGCATTGCGTGGATAGAGCAAAGGCTTGGCGGCAATTCCGACGAGATAATGGACACTATCTTCGCGGACTTCACTGATGAGGACGGCGCGGCGTGGAAATACCATGTGACCAACCTTATCATCGATCTGCCGCTTGTAAAGAGCATTACCGACAGCAGCGTGCAGTTAGTGGTATCCTATGCTACACAGGAGTCCTATGACGACTACTGGAACAACGGCACTGACGAAAGCGTTATACAGTGGCAGCACTTCCTGTGTACCATGGAGCTTGTTGACGGCGAATATGCGCTCACAAGCAGGGTGAAGTGCAACGAATCGGGCGTTGTGCCTTATGCCATCGACAAGGACAACACAAGCGCTGTCGATGTCAATATTACCGATATAGATTTTGAGGTGTATGAGCAGTATTTCATGGGCAAGTGGATGAGCGCATACGGAACGGTAATGACGTTTGACTATACCTCCGGTTACTTTGAGGACTGCGTGTGCGGCGCTACCGAAAACGGCGTGGAATTCAGATGCAAGACA
>SVMQ01000233.1 GCA_015067375.1 Oscillospiraceae bacterium
CTTAGGGAATAGCCATTTCACCACCAGTCTTACTCCCGTTGTATACGGCTCAGCAGGAACGAATGAAGCAAGATGCGCCGTAAGCTTTTCGCGTGCGTCCTTAAGTTCGGGCGGCTCATAAACGATAGGCTTGCCGTTCCTGACTGCGATGTCCTTTTCCTGATGAGTTACCGTCGGCGGTTTCATCGGCATAAAGAATTGCATAATTTTTACAGTTCCTTTCTTTTTTAATTTCAGGGGTAGGGGTCATCGTCTTGTGCGTGTAGGGGACACCGCCGCATTAAGAGCGGTGTCCTACCGTACGCACATGACGTCGCTTGCGGCGGATTTTATATACGTAGTATATAATGGGTGCCGCCGCCTTTGGCGGCACCATAAAAACATGGTGCCGCCGTTTTCGGCATGACCTTGTTTGTTACGTCGTGCCGTTGTCATTTTTCAAAACCGCCATTGTGTTCTTATCAACACGATATCCGAATTTTTCTATCCAACGTTTTATAGTTCGCTCGCTGACACTGAGATAATCGACCAGCATTTCAACGGTAGGAGCTTCTCCGAAATTTGCAGTAATCATAGCATTCTCAAACTTTACCTTGTTTGAATCGTTCTGCTTTTTTGCCTGATCCTTTCGTTTTTCGGACGCTTTCTGCCACGGAGCGCGCTCGCTCTCTGCGTCCACATCCCTGAGCACTCCCACCATGTCGATGCGATGCACTGGGAAATCAAACCACACATTTACAGGGCTGAACTTCGGGAACTCTCGGAGAGTGCCCTCGATACGCCACGCTGTACGGCTCTCTGCCGCCTTTTCGGCTGCCGCGATACGCTGCTTGACCTCTGCCAGAGCATCCGCAGGAAGATGCTTTTCCGCGTGCTCCAGCATCGCTCTTGCCGTCACCATATCGTCCTGAGATACATCACTGTAGCCATTTCGCATGAGCGCGTCATAGCAGATATTGCAGATAGCCTTGTTCTTCTCCTCTTTGAGCAGGGTTTCGGGGATGTCCAGCTCGATAAGGTCGAGCAGTGCATCGGGATCTCTCGCGAATACGCCCGAGCCTGAGGCTCTGTCCATGCTTCGCTTGCCGCCCTGCGCTCCTTTGGAGTGATGATGACAGTATATCACCGCACAGCCAAGCTCCGTGCATACCTTGTCGAACTGGTTGCAGAAGTGCGCCATCTGATCGGCGGAGTTCTCGTCGCCTGTGATGACCTTGTATATCGGGTCTACTATGACCGCTATGTAGTTTTTCTTCGCAGCGCGGCGTATCAGCTTCGGAGCGAGCTTATCCATAGGCACCGATCTTCCGCGCAGATTCCAGATATCAATGTTTTCAAGATTATTCGGAGGCAATCCAAGCGCAGTGTATACATCCTTGAAACGATGCAGGCATGACGCCCTGTCAAGCTCTAAGTTGACATACAACACCTTGCCCTGAGCGCATTTCCAGCCGAGCCAGCTCGCACCCTCCGCAAAAGCGCAGCACATCTCGATAAGCGAAAAGGACTTGCCTGCCTTTGACGGACCTGCTATCCGCATCTTGTGCCCCTGTCGCAGTACGCCGTCAATAAGCGGCGGAGCAAGCTCGGGAAGCGCATCCCAAGCCGCCGCCATGTTCTCGGTATCGGGAAGATCATCATTTACGCCCTCTATCCACTCACGCCATTCGTTCCATGAGCTTTTGCCGATATTCGTGTCAACGATGTACTGTCGGCTGTTGCCGCGCTGTACACCGGGGAGCCTCGACAGGCGCGAGGGATTTCTGTTCTGCGTGTCGGGTGACAAGCCGTTTTTCTGACAGATGTTGTACAGAAGATCAACGCGCTTTCGATACTCGTCGTAATTCGCCGCCTCAATGCGGACAATAGCATGGAGCGATTTGCCGCCGCTGTACACCAGCACCGCTACAGGAAGTTCCAGCTCTCGGATGATGGCGTTCTGCCTCTCGATGTCTATGCTGTCACTCTCCACAAGAGCATAGCGGTATTCGGTAACGTTGCTGTTCTTTACACCCTTGCCGTCCAACGGATTGAAGCGTATCCATGCTCCGCCGTCAGGGTCGCTGTCGCCAAGCACAGCGCCGATATCTCCGTTGCATTTGCTCAGCTCCTCGATAAGCTGTCCTGCGGTGCGGTCATAGTTGCCCTTGTTGGCAGGAAGACGCTTTCCGTCACGCTCCCACGACTTCATGACATAGCCGACGTTCTCGTTCTGCTCAAACAGCGTTTCAAGGTAGGTTATCACCTGCCTTGCAGGGTCCCAGACAGATGGAACTGACAGCTCCCTGCCCTCGACCCACTTTTTATCAACGACAACATGGTCGTCTTGCGGACGGCTTCCGTCATATTCTATATAATCATCCCAGTCGAGGGCGCGTCCCTCGCCACAGCCGAAGGTCATACCGTTTTCCTTTGCAAGCTGTACGATGGTAGCGCCTGTAACAGGCTTTGCAGAGCCGTTGAAGCTCTCCCACTTCGCGGCGCATTCGCCTGCATGATATCGGTTGATATCGCGCCTGCTCCAGTCATCCCACACGCCGACGGAATAGCCCTCGTGCTTCAGCGCCATTCCCACATTGACCCATGTCTGATAGTCTAGCTCCGCAGGGTCTATGTAGGTAAGCGCTTCGTTTAGATCTATCTCGTGTTCCATTACTCACCTCTGTATTCTGACGGGATTATGCTGCTCGGTACTCTCCAGCCGTTGGCAGCAATGCGCGTTATCAGGCGGTTTGCCGCGTCAAATGTCCATTCTCCCACGTGCTGAAAGCCCTTGTTTTCGAGCAACCTTATCTGCTTCGGGGTAGCAAGACCTGCATCTCTGCGCTTGTGCAGGCGTTCAAGCAACAGCTTTGCCTTGCCTGCGTTTTCTATCTCGTTTGGATAGATGCCGAATCTCTCCAGTGCGTCAAGCTGTTTCTGCGAGGGCGGCATCATCTCCCACCCGAATGCAGGAACATATCCCGACAGATCCTGCGCCTGTATCGACATCTCGAACTGCAACGGGTCTACCAGTGCGCGCTTGCGCTTTTTCATCTCGGCAAGCTGCTTTGCGAGTGCCTCCTCGCGCTGCGCCACAACATCCTCGGATGCCCTGACCTCTGCCTCCTCGATATCTACGGGGCAGCCTGCCTGTGCGATGTTTTCGGTCATCTTCTGCGCGACCTCTTCATTCTCGCAGATAAGGTGCGCAGGCCTGCAAAGCTCGTGGCGCTCGGTGTGCCAGAGGAAATCAAGCAGCAGGAGATGATCCTTGCCCTCACACAGCCTTGTGCCTCTGCCTACCATCTGACAATACAGCGAGCGCACCTTTGTCGGGCGAAGCACGATAACGCAGTCAACAGACGGGCAGTCCCATCCCTCTGTCAGCAGCATGGAATTGCAAAGCACGTTGTACTTTCCGCTGTCGAAATCGCTGAGTATCTCTGCCCTGTCCTCGCTGTTGCCGTTGACCTCAGCGGCGCGGAAGCCCTTGCTGTTAAGTATCTCGCAGAACTTCTGCGAGGTCTTGATCAGCGGCAGGAACACCACCGTTTTTCGGTCGGTGCAATATTTCAGCATCTCGTCAGCTATTCCGTGAAGATACGGGTCGAGGGCGGTGTCGATGTCGCTCGCCTTGAAATCTCCTGCCTGCGTAGCCACACCCGAAAGGTCGAGCTTCAGCGGAATGGTCAGAGCCTTTATCGGAGAGAGATAGCCCTCCTTGATAGCGCGAGGGAGC
>SVMQ01000234.1 GCA_015067375.1 Oscillospiraceae bacterium
TTGTGTTCTCGCATATCCATTATAACAGATATTTTAAATTCTGGCGAGTAGCTTTTGTTTTTTCTTCCTGTTTTGCCCATAAAAAATATGCACCTCCAAAAGTGTCTAACTTTTGGGGTGCATATCACAACGGGTGCTGTGTTTTTTAATCAGTCTTTGCTTTGCTGAAATCAACAGTCTTTGTGAACGGATTATATGAGATATCCCACACATCCTCCGCCAGGAAAAAGTATTCGTTCTTGCTGCACAGGGGGACAAAAGCCGCCTCGTCAAGCAACAACCTCTCGGCCTGCACATAATAATCGGCACTTTCAGAAAGCTCCACTGCCCTGCCTGCAAGCTGGATATAACGCTCGAACTGCTTGTTGCGGTACTTTGCATAGTTATCGCTGCTGTCGATGGTGAAAGCTCCCAGATATGCCTCGGGGCTGTTATAACCACCCGTCAGTTCAACTACCGCAATTTCATAATCACCGCTGCGCAGGCGCTTGTCGTAATCCTCAGGCGAAAGCACCTCGACAACGCAATAGAAGCCAAGCTGCTTCTGCCACTCCTGCATTACATACGACACCGCGTCCTTCATAGTGTCATCGGGCATGATTATACGCGCGCCAACGAAAAGATCCTTGTCAAGGCTTTCCTCCGCACTGTTGTAATACTCCATAGCCTTATCGACATTATATTCGGTCAGCATGGACTCACCCGCATACTCACGGTAAGGCTTTTCAAGCAGCGTCACTTCATCAGGAACGACTCCCTGTGATGCATTATACGCCGCAAGCGGCACTGCAAGCTCCTCCCTGTTTACAAGGCTTGCCAGCGCACGGCGGAAATCGGTGTTTGCCAGTACACTGTAATCGGAATTGAACACCATTCCGACAGAAATGCTGCTGTATTCGGTCACGGTATATTCGCCGTTTATCAAGACCGCTTCCTCATCGGTAACGGCGATGCAATCAGTAGTGCCCGTCACAAAATCATCAACAAAGCCTGCTTTATCAACAATGAAGAAGTTGAGTCCTGACGGAAACACCTGCGTCGTTTCATTTGTTTTGGCATTGCGTTTGAGTACGATAAAGTTATTATCGGTGATGGTGTACGGGTCATACTCCCATGTACGGATATAGAATGCACCGTTCGATGGCGTTGCGTCAGCGGCAAGGCCGTACTTTCCCTGAGCATACTCAAAATATTCGGCATTGCAAGGCATTGCAGGCGTTTTTGTCAGCAGCAGCGGAAACTGGGGATTCGGGTGATCAAGCGTTATCTCAAGCTCGAAATCACCTATCGCCTTTACACCGATCTCAGAAACAACAGGTATGTAACCGCGATGAACGTGCTCTGCATTCTTGATGCAATAATAATCAGACGCTCTCGCTGCTCTTGTTTCAGGGTCGAACAACCGCTGAAAGCCAAATACGAAATCGTGTGCGGTACACTGTGCCTCGAAATCACCGCTGTCTACCCAGTATACATCCTGCCTCAGCTTGAACGTATACACAAGACCGTCCTCAGACACGACATAGTCCTCCGCGACGCCTGAACTGATACTGCCGTCAGAATTGGCGGTGAGCAGACCTCTGTAGATATTGGAAATAAGCAGATCCGAGGTGCTGTCTGTAGCCGTCTGTGGGTCAAGGCTCTGCGGATTTGCAGGAATATTATATTTGAATACACCGCCGCTTCCGTCATCATCGCCGCATGAAGTAGCAGACATCACACACGCAAATATCAGAGCAGCGGCAGTAAGTCGCTTTATAAAGTTCAATGTTACTCCTTAATCATATTAAATTTAATCAGATCAACGTTACCTAATAAATAAGTATACCACATTGTTAATTATAAATCAACCTCTGTCACACGATTTTCAGACAAGCTTTTCTGAACATCAACTATCCTCTGGTTAGTGCTGCCGCGATAGTTCAGTGTAAGCGAGCGCTTTTGCAGCTCAAACCTACCATCGACAAGCACATCAAGTATATTCAGCAGCTTTCCGACGTATTCCTCACGCGCGGATCTTTCAAGCAGCTCCTCAAAAGTCCATCCGCTGTATGCCATAAGATGATATCCGCGTGCTTTAAGCTGTTCAGCCAGAGCAAACAGCGCCTCCGCCTGACAAAACGGCTCGCCGCCCGAAAAAGTCACACCCCTGGTCAGGGGATTTTCTATACACTCCTCAAAAAGCGCGTCGGTATCGGTCAGCTTGCCAGCTGTAAAATCGTGGGTCTCGGGATTATGACAGCCCTCGCAATGATGCGGACAGCCCTGCGTGAAAACGACATATCTTAATCCGGGGCCGTCTACTATAGAATCCTGCACTGTTCCTGCTATCCTTATTTCCATGGAAACACCTCCATTTATTCTGAACAAATACCGCCACATAAAGCGGCGGTATCGTTTTATTAGTTTATTCCGTGCTTAACACGCTGGGACTCTTCTGCGCGCTTAGCGTTGTTGAAGCGGTCGAGAGTACCTACAAGATAACCTGTTATGCGGCGGATGCGCTCGAACTTGACCTCATCCTCGCGGCGGTGGCAGCAGGGACACTCATCATCAATGATTCCTGTAAAGCCGCAGATAGGATCGCGGTCAACAGGATGGTTGATAGAGCCGTAGCCTATGCCCTCCTCCTTCATGCAACGAACGATCTGCTCGAATGCATCGAGGTTCTTGAGCGGATCACCGTCAAGCTCGACATAGCTGATGTGACCTGCATTTGTGAGCGCGTGATAAGGCGCTTCAAGCTTTATCTTTCTGAAAGCGCTGATGCCGTAATGCACGGGGATATGGAATGAGTTGGTGTAGTAATCGCGGTCTGTAACACCGGGTATCTCACCATACTTCTTCTTGTCCATACGAACGAATCTACCCGAAAGACCCTCGGCAGGAGTGCCGAGCAGAGTAAAGTTGAGGCTTGTGCGCTTGCTTTCGAAATCAAGGCGCTCTCTCATGTGAGTGAGTATCTCCAGACCGAGCTTCTGAGCCTCGCTGCTCTCACCGTGATGTGTGCCTGTGAGCGCCTTTAGGCACTCTGCAAGACCGATAAAGCCAATGGACATAGTGCCGTGCTTGAGCACTTCGGCAATGTTGTCGTTGGGGCCAAGCTGCTCAGAGTCGATCCATACGCCCTGACCCATAAGGAACGGATAGTTCTTTACGAGCTTGTCACACTGTATCTTGAAACGGAACACGAGCTGATCTATCACCATGTCGATCTTGTCATCGAGCATCATATAGAACTTGTCGATGTCACCCTTTGCCTCGATGCCAAGGCGCGGCAGATTGATAGATGTAAAGCTGAGGTTGCCTCTGCCTGTAACGATCTCACGCTCAGGGTCGTGTACGTTACCGATAACTCTTGTACGGCAGCCCATGTAAGCGACCTCGGTGTTGTAGTCGCCCTCTTTATAGTATTTGAGATTGAAAGGAGCGTCGATGAACGAGAAGTTCGGGAAAAGGCGCTTTGCAGATACGCGGCAAGCGAGCTTGAACAGGTCGTAGTTCGGGTCGCCCTCGTTGTAGTTTACGCCCTCCTTGACCTTGAAGATATGGATGGGGAATATCGGAGTTTCACCGTTTCCGAGACCTGCCTCTGTCGCAAGCATAACGTTGCGCGTGACCATCCTGCCCTCGGGCGAGGTGTCAGTACCATAGTTTATGGAGCTGAAAGGATTCTGAGCGCCTGCACGGGAATTCATGGTGTTGAGGTTATGTATG
>SVMQ01000235.1 GCA_015067375.1 Oscillospiraceae bacterium
GATCTAGAGAGGAAATGATACACCTCATACGGAGTTCTATTACTCGTCCGACGGAAAACCGCTGTATATCAAATATAAAACTCAGACATTGTACCTTAATGAAGGCAGATTGGTGTATCCAAACGATCCTGACGAACTGATAATTGACACCCCTGTAAATGACGCGATATCCGCCGCTGAGGAATATTATGTCGATTATAACTACTGATACAATAATGTGAAAGAGGTTTGAAAATGGGTAATTTAATGAGCTCTGCGATAGGAACGGTAACCGGGGGAGGCTTTGATCTTGGCGAGCTGGCCTGGATGTTTGCAAACGAATTCGGAATATCATCGTACATAATGGAGCAGATATTCGGTGTGATATCAGTGGTGATATTCCCGCTGCTGATCTACTCGTTGATATGCTGCTTTTTTGGCTACAAGCTGTTCAGATTTTCGCTTGCTGTGCAGGGTTTTCTGGGGGGCGCAGTAGTAGGCGCTGTGTTGGGACTCGTTGCAGGTATCGGCAGCGATAGTATGATGGTCTCCGTTGTGGTATTCGCAAGTATCGCAGGAGTCATCGGTGCTTTGCTGACGTGGTTCTTGTATAAACTGGGCGTGTTTATGTACGGCTGCTCCATTTCGTTTGTTGTCGTACTTGTATTGTGTATATTAGGCGGTATGCAGATTAATACTGCGCTGGTAACGGCACTTTTCCTCTCGATCATCATTGGTATCGTCTGCGTTTTTGCAATCAAGCACGCTGTCATTCTGGTAACAGGTATCAGTAACGGTGTCATTTCGGGTATTTTGTTGGGTATACTTATGCAGGCTCCTGTGGGAGTTATGCTGCTGCTTGCTGTGCTTTTCTCCGTGGGAGGATGTGTAGTCCAGTACAAAACAAACGCTAAGCACAAAGAGAACAATAGTAATGGCAATCACGAGGAACCATACAAAAAGCCACGTTCCGTCAGCGAGCGCACAGGTGCGGCACCATCATCTTCTTCGCGTAAGACTTATCACTCACATAGTACCTGTCCAACCTGCGGCGAGCCTGTTTCTTCCAGCATGGCGAGATGCCCCAGATGCAGAACGTCTCTGGTATATGTTGAGGCAACACCGACAGCTGCTCCTCAGATGGCGCAGGCTCCCTTGAGATTCTGCGGAAGCTGCGGCAAGCCGCTGGACAGCGCGGGAGATTTCTGCGGCTATTGCGGCAGCAGAAAATCCGACAGTATCGCAATGCAGAGAACTTCTGAAAGCAGTATTGCTACAGCTACTGCTACAGTCGCGCCTGTTGCGAAAACAGATGCTTACGATTTTACAGGAATCTCGCCTGTTCATCATGAGTTGGATGCGACCAGCAGCGTTGAAGCGGCAGTGCCTCTGCTGAAAAGGATCGAGATATTCCTCGAGGACGGTGTTTTTGCAACAGCGCAGGATTACTGCGAAAGAGTGCTCGATATAGACCCGCAGTGCGCGTATGCGTATCTCTACAAGCTTATGATAAGCTACAAGCTGTCAAAGCGCGAGCAGCTCGCACGTCTTACAGATGATTTCAGCGAAAGCGCGGATTTCGACAAGGCGATGCGCTTTGGTGATACAGAGCTCAAAGAGGAGCTTTGCTATCTCGTGATGGAGTCGAAGAACAAACAATTCATGGGTGCGTATGCAGAGGCGGTTGCGCTTATGGAGCGAGGCAAGGGTGACAGCCTCGCGGCGGCACAGAGAGCTTTCGACAGGATGGGCAGCTATAAGGACGCTCAGGATCTTTCGCAGAAATGCCGCGATGAGCTTGACAGCAGATATTCTGAAGCCTATAACGAAGCGCGCGAAATGATCTACACATACGACGAGGAATTCATTAGCAGCGCGATGGAAAGACTATCCGAAATGAAGTTCTATAAATCTGCCGCAAAGCTTATAGAGATAGGCGACGACCGCATCTTTCAGATAAGGAATGCCGAGGCGCGCTATTACGAGCAGTATCTTGAGGGCGAAACAAAGGAGCAGGTGACAGAGAATTTCATCAAATACAGCGGTCTGTACACAAACGCTAAAAAAGCGAATACCTATGAATTGAAAAAGCCACTGATATTATTGATGGTATGTATAATACTGTTCGCTTTAGCCTTGTCTAGCATAACCGCAGATTTTAGCAGAAGTATAAAAAGCTTTTTAGGCGCGGTCACATTCCTGACGGTATTTGCAATGATGGGTGTAGGCGGTCTGGTTATTTATCGTATCGTAATGCGCAATACTAAAGCCGATGAAATAAAACGTCTGCAGGAAGAATATTACAAGATACTGGATGAATTCTTTCGATACAAGAGATTGTACACATCCCTTGACAACATACCTGAGTTTGATATCAGAAAGTTGGTAAGCTCGCCCGAGATCAAGGATTGATCGCTAACCATATATGTATTGATGATTTCCGATTGCAGAGATAAACAAGAGGTTGCATAATATATTTCGGATCTCTAATAATGTACTGTATCAAATGTCCTCAAAACGCCCCTTTCCCGAACATAGATTTACGAACGGATTTCTGAACGAAAAATCCCCTGAAATCGCTTAAATTTCAGGGGATAATTTTTTGTCCGTAAAACGAACGTTTTTTGGACATATGATTTAAGTGCTTGCAACTTTATTCTGAGCTATATCAGATCATTAAGACGACCTGCAAGTTACAGCAGCAGATTGATTAAACATTACTGTAACAACCATGTGATGTGTGGTTTTCATATAGATTATCCGTCCTGCCTTTTAAAGCAGGACGGAATTTTTTGTAGATGATTAGGCGAAATACAGTTTTAATCTCTGTAAATATCCTCAAGCGTCAGCAGCGTGACCTCGCCTTGTTCTGCAAGCTGCCTGAGTCCATCAGTAAATCCGCCCTTGGAGAAAATAAAGTAGTGATAACGGCTGCCCTTGCCGAATACCGAGGCATACTGCCTGATAAGCTCCAGTTCATCAACGCCTATCTTTTCGTTGCGATATTTGCAGGAGCCTATGATGTATTCCTTGCCCTCTGCAGGAGTTCCGACAATATCTATCTGGATCTCCTTTCTGGTCTTGCTGTCCGTACCCCACCATTGTGCCGCATCGGAAATATCGATGGGCAGATCATCGGCATAATTCAGCAGATACTCTTTACACATCTGCTCAAAGACCAGTCCCATATAATCAGAGAAATGTTTTTTTACTGCCTTATCATAAAGCCGCGTAATTCTACCAGTCTGAATAGCAGTCATATTTCGCGGAACAAAACGATACCAGAAGCGGAAAAAGTTGTCACCGATAGAGTAGATCGTTTTCTTGCCCTCTTTTTCTGTTATGGGTGTTTCTCTTTTAAGTATGCCAAGATCAAGCAGGACATTAATGTACTTTGCGCACTTTGCCGACTCTATGCCTACTTTGGTGGAGATCTCATTTGCCCGTGATGCGCCGCCTGCAATTGCAGTGATGATAGAGTTATACACGGCAGGCTCACGAAGCTCCTGCTTGAGAAGATTTTCAGGCTCTTCAAAAAGATAGCCGGAGCTGTCGAACAGATTCTCAAGCAACGCTGCATCTATGCTGTCTGTGACATTCAGTTTGTTTATATAATGCGGAATGCCGCCTGTAATGCCATAGATCAGCGATTGCTGTTCAGCAGTAAGCTCTGGATTGAACGCAACGATCTCCTTATATGTCAGGGCTTGAATTTTAAACTGCGCTGTA
>SVMQ01000236.1 GCA_015067375.1 Oscillospiraceae bacterium
AAATATGGCGGCTTCCGTCTTTCGGCGGAGGCTTTTGCCATGTATAAGGAATATATAATATGAAAAAAAATACGCCGTCTGACGGCATACTTGTTTTTGACAGATATTACGGCAGAAAACCCATCGTTGTGCTGCTCGTATTTCTTCGTGTTGTCTTTTGTGCCGCTTTTTCCGCATCGTCAATGATGTTCGTGTTTTCACAGTACGGCTTCCGTACCGTTTCGCTCGGATATGTCGGTATAGTTTCAGCACTGAGTGCGGCGACGCTGTCGCTGTTGTTCATGATAGCGAAGCGCAGATATGCATTGCCTGCAGTTTTGCTGACAGCAGGCTTTCTGATATATAGAACACGCGATGTCCTTTTTGAAAGGCTGACATATTTTGCGGATGAATTTATGCTGCTCTCCGAGGGCCGTTTCATTGATCCGCGCGACTATCTGTTCAATGATATCTCCGATCTGTCGGTGTTCAACCGTGAATACAGCTCGGGCATGGCACTGGGAGCATTTATCCTGTGTGCAGCTTTCGGTATGCTCTGCGCGCTGAGCATGAAGCGCAGGATAAGGGCAGTGCCTGCAGTGATAGCTGTGAGTGTGCTTTGTGTACCCTGTCTTTTGGCGGAGAGCTTCGATCTTGATATGTGGTTCCTGCCTTTTGTTCTGCTGACAGCTGCTGCAGTCGCTGTATCACTTAACTACAACGATGGACTTGCAGTAGTCCGCTCAGGTGCTTCCGCGTATCGCAGTCAGATCAAGTCTGACGAGGCAAGGCTGGTTTCAAAGTCAAACAAAGCAGGACTTGTAAAGCGCATCTCGATGCAGATATGCTTTTATTCAAAATACGCCACCTCAGGATTGTATTGCGCGGCGTTGTTTGCGACAGTGCTTTTTATCGGAATGTCTGTTTTCGAGCAGGGTGAGGCTATCGACTATACCGCGGTGTTTGAGTATTTTGAGGAGCTTGGCAATGATGATGCAGAAATAACGCTGAGCGATGACGCTGTGTCGGATTATTTCAGCGGCCCTGACAAAGAGGATGACGGACTCAGCATCACATCCCCAGGAAGAGGCAACAAAAATGTCATCAAGGTCACCTTTACAGGCGACAAGTCAATCTATCTGCGCGGTGACATCGGCATCGCGTTCACAGGAACGAGCTGGCTCACGCCTGTCAATGACGACAAAAAATGGACAAGCTCCGACCTTGCAGAGCATTATCGCCCTGCAGAGCTGCGTATACTCAGCCTGCTGCTGAGCGAGCTTACGGGCGGCGTGATAAATGTAGCGGCTGAGAGCGATATCACGATAGATTATCTCACTGAAACGGATGTAGTGTTCCTGCCTGCATATACGGGTGACTTTTCTTTCTATAACAATAAAAATTTCGATGTCTACGGCGACTACTGCGTAAGAGTCAGCGATACCGCAGGCAGCTATATCAACACCGTCAAGTGTACCGCAGTACTGCATGATATGTATTCAAACGGCGGCGAAGAGATAGACGCGATCTCAGATGCTGTAGATGCACTTGAAGAATACGGCCTGTCGGTCAATGACCTGTACAGCACTGTCGTTATGGACATGGACGCCCCCGAAAATGTCATCAAGGATTATTCCGAATATGTATGCGATACTTATCTCGATGTTCCTGCCGATATCAGCGCCGAGCTGACTGTTTTCATGAAAGAAAGCGGATTGAATGATATCCTTTCGGAGTACCAGTCTGCCGACAGCGTTGCGTTGTACCGTTATCTCACAGCGTCGGCGATTGACGAGTATCTCAACACGAATTATACCTATTCGCTGTCTAATTCAAACCGCGGCGAGGGGGCTGTGATGAGATTTCTGCGCGAAACGAAGCAGGGACACTGTTCGCTGTATGCGTCTGCGATGACGCTGATGCTGCGTGATCTTGGTATTCCTGCACGCTATTGCACGGGTTTTGCTGTTCATCCCGAAACCATCAACGGAAATACCAAGGTGTTCAAGGAGAAGGATCTCCACGCATGGGTCGAGGTGTATATCGACGAATTCGGATGGGTCACTTTTGACCCCACAAGTGCGGCTGTCAACGCCATGGCGACTGCAGGCCGCGATGAAACGGCACAGTCACCTGCACCGACTACGTCGCGCCCTCCGCGCACCGAGCGTCCCGAGCCGACAGACGAGCCATCCGATACAGCGGAGGAGACCATGCAGAGCAAGGATGAAACAGTCGCTGCTGAAACCTCTGACGATACGAATGAGGGTGACGGTATTTCCGAAAAGAATGAGCCGTTACCGATAAAGCTGATAATATCTATATGTGCTGCGGCTGCAGTTATACTGATAACGACGCTTATCGTATGGCATTATAATAATATCAGAAAGCGCGCTGAGCTGGTGCTTTCGGCATCAGGACGTTCTACTTCTGATATCTATGATTGCATCGTTGACATACTGCACTATCACAAGCTTAGTCCTGAAGCAGGCGAGCTTCCTGCTGCGTTCTATGAGCGTGCAGACAAGACTTTTGCGGCAGGATTGTATGCAGAACGCACCTTGCTTGAAGCTGCAGCTTTCGGCGGAAGCATCGGAGCAGAGGGTGCATCGCGGCTGTCAAAGCTGCTTTCTGAGCTTTATTCTGCTGCAATGGCGCGAAACGGTATCATCCGAAGATATCGCCTGCGCAAGCTGATACTCAGCAGATTTTCCGTAAGGTAAGCGCTTGAAAAAACTATAAAAAAGTGTTATACTGGTTGAAGTATTGATAAAATAAGGAGTAAATAATGGCTGAACGAACCTATACGGGCGGAGCAGAGGGTATGAAGATACTCGATGAGTTCCTGCTCAATATACAGAAACCCTCGCGCTATATCGGCGGTGAGGTAGGCGCTGTCATCAAGGATAAAAGCAAGGTGGATGTGCGCTTTGCATTCTGCTTTCCCGATACCTATGAGATAGGAATGTCACATCTCGGCATCAAGATATTGTACGGCTTGAAGAATGCCGTGCCGAATTACTGGTGTGAGCGCGTTTTCATGCCGCTTCCCGATATGGAAGAGGAGATGCGCAAGCGTAATATCCCACTTTTTGCACTGGAGAGCTTAGACCCCATAAAGGACTTTGATTTCATCGGTTTTACGATACAGTACGAGCTTTGCTACACAACGATACTGCAGATGCTCGACCTTGCAGGTGTCCCTGTGCTTGCATCCGAGCGTGAGGGTCTGACCCCCATAGTTTGCGGCGGTGGACCGTGCGTATGCAACGCTGAGCCGCTTGCGGACTTCTTCGACCTCTTCATCATAGGCGAGGGCGAGGAGGTAAACCTCGAGCTTATGGCGCTCATGGAGCAGTGCAAAAAGGAGAACACCACGCGCAAGGAGTTCCTGCGCCGTGCCGCACAGATAGAGGGCATCTATGTGCCGTCGCTGTATGACGTTATCTATAACGAGGACGGTACAGTGAACGCGATAACGCCGCTTGAAACTGCGCCTGCACAGGTGACAAAGCGCATCATAAAGGACTTTGATAAGGTATACGCGCCTGATAATTTTGTTATACCGTTCTGCAACATCGTACACGACAGGGCTGTTGTCGAGGTGCTGCGCGGCTGTATCAGAGGCTGTCGTTTCTGTCAGGCAGGTTTTATCTATCGTCCTTTCAGAGAAAAGGGCAAGGATACCATATTAAATCAGAC
>SVMQ01000237.1 GCA_015067375.1 Oscillospiraceae bacterium
ACTTGATAGCCATAAATCTTACAAGGATATGCGGCATACCAAAGTAGCCAAGACCCCATGCAAGACCCGAGATGATAGTAGACCATGCTATCTCGCCGTTGGCATTATTTATGAAGCTGAGGTAGTAGTCTGTAATAGGCTTTTCAAGCATAGCAGGAGCAAATCCTGCGTTTGCCATGTCAGGGATGTTTACGATCGCGATTATCGGAACGATGATCAGCGCAAAAAACATCAGTATACCCTGTATCATATCAGTCCAGCAAACAGCAAAGAAGCCGCCGAGGAATGTGTAGGAAATGATGATACACGCGCCGATAGTCAGGCACAGCACATAGTTATCAGTGTTGAAGATGAACGCAAACAGCTTTGCGCCTGCACTGAAAGCGGATGCGGTGTAGATCAGGAAGAAGATAAAGATGATCGCCGCACAAACAAGACGTACAACAGGGCTCTGTGTGAAGAAGCGCTTCTGCAGGTACTCGGGAATAGTGATAGCGTCGCCTGCCGCATAGGACATCTTGCGCAGTCTTGCAGCGAGTATCTTCCAGTTGAGATATGTACCGATGAACAGACCGATAGCGATCCACGATTCCGTAAGACCGCTGATAAGAACGGCACCCGGCAGACCCATAAGCAGCCAGCCGCTCATATCGGATGCCTGTGCAGAAATAGCCGTTGTCCACGGACCGAGCGAACGACCTCCGATAAAGTAGTCATTCATGCTGTTGGATTTTTTGTAGGAATAGATACCGATAGCAAGCATTACAAGTGCATACAGTATAAATACTATGATAGTCAGAATGTTGGTTTCCATAATACTCTCCTTCTATAAAAATTACTATTAATTGTAACATATAATTGTATATAAATGCAAGCCCCCGCGAAAAATTTGTGAATATTATTGAAAAACGAGCTTGTTTATGATACAATATCAGTGGTCGCGTTTTGCATAATGACCAAAACGACAGAATTTTTCAGAAATCAGGGATGTATTTGGCACAGGTAAAAAAAGCTCTGCTTACATATAAAAAAGGTTATATCGACGGTCTGCCCATCGCACTTGGCTATCTGTCAGTTTCGTTCACATTCGGAATAACCGCAGTGGGAATGGGTATTCCGCCGCTTGCCGCGATACTTATCTCCATGACTAACCTCACCTCCGCAGGTCAGGTCGCAGGCATCGAAATAATCGCCGCATGCGGCGGACACATTGAGATGGCTATGGCGCAGCTGGTCATTAATATGCGCTATGCGCTGATGGGAATATCCCTTTCGCAGAAGCTGGACAAGAAATACAGCCTGCTTCATCGCATCATCAGCTCATTCGGCATCACAGACGAGATATTTGCCGTTGCCTCAGGTCAGGACGGCGATATTCCGCCATGCTATATGTACGGACTTATCACGCTGCCGTACATATTCTGGGCGGCAGGCACAGCGGCAGGCGCTCTGCTTGGTGCTATACTTCCCGAAACGATACAAGCCGCACTCGGCATTGCTATATACGGAATGTTCATCGCCATCGTCATACCTCCAGCAAAAAAGAGCCGCGGAGTGCTTGCAGTCGCACTTATCGCCGCGGTACTCAGCTGCATCATTAAATATGTGCCGCTGTTCTCAGGTGTAACATCGGGAACATCCGTAATAATCTGCGCGATAGCCGCCGCTGGTCTTGGCGCAGTACTCTTCCCCCAGAAAACAGGAGAGGAGGCTGCCGCAAATGAGTGATAGCACATTGTACTTAGTGACCAGCATCGCCGTAATGGCGCTGGTCACCTATATGATAAGGATGCTGCCGCTTGCAGTATTCAGAAAAAAGATAAAGTCGCAGCTTGCACTGAATTTTTTGTACTACGTCCCTTTTGCAGTACTCAGTGCCATGACGATACCTGCAGTGTTCACGAGCTGCGGCGAAAGCACCGCTGCAATGATAAGCTCAGCAGCAGGCTTCTGTGTAGCTTTGCTTCTGGCATACTTCGAGCGCGGACTGCTGACCGTTGCGGTAAGCGCTTGTGCCGCCGCTTTCGTTACAGATATCATAACAGGACTTCTTGGAATAGCATAAGGAGAAATACTCATGAAATTAATGTTTGCATCAGATATACACGGCTCCGCGCTGTACTGCGAAAAAATGCTGGAGGCTTACCGACGTGAAGCCGCTGAAAAGCTCTGCCTGCTGGGAGATATCCTCTACCACGGACCGCGCAACGACCTGCCGGACGGTCATGCTCCCAAAAAGGTGATAGCCATGCTCAACGAGGTAAAGGACGAGCTGCTGTGTGTACGCGGCAACTGCGATACCGAGGTAGACCAGATGGTGCTGGAATTCCCCGTGCTTGCTGACTATGCGATGCTTTTCGTAGACGGAAGAAACTTCTTCCTCTCCCACGGTCATCACCACAACCCCGACACTCTCCCTCCGCTGAAAAAGGGCGACGTGCTGGTAAACGGCCACTCCCATGTGCTCAAGGCATTTGAAAAGGATGGCATCCACTGCCTTAACGACGGCTCGGTCTCGCTGCCAAAAGAGGGCAACCCCAGAAGCTACATGATATACGAAAACGGCACTTTTATCATCAAAACGCTTGAAGACGGTGCGGAGCTGCTGAGATACTCCATTTAAACACATATTCCGACAGAAATGTGCATAAAATCGTTACAGCAACACGACCTGACAAAACTCGCGCGCTATTGTTAATAAAAAAATATCCGAATTTGCGGATTTTTTTCAAAAAGCCCTTGACAATTCGGATAAAACGTGATAAATTATATTTAGCACTCAAAGACAAAGAGTGCTAAAATTGATAAAAACACTTAAAAATATATTTAAGGAGGAACTATACAATGACTATCAGACCTTTGGCAGACAGAGTAGTGATCAAGATGGTTGAGGCAGAGGAGACCACAAAGAGCGGCATCATCCTCACCGCAGCAGCAAAGGAGAAGCCCTCTATCGCTGAGATAGTTGCGGTAGGCCCCGGCGGAAACGTTGACGGCAAGGATATCGTTATGAACGTTAAGGTAGGCGACAAGGTACTCATCAGCAAGTACGCAGGCACAGAGGTAAAGGTTGACGGTGTGGAGTACTCCATCGTTCGTCAGTCTGACATTCTTGCAGTTGTTGAATAATTCAGACCGTTGAAAGATACCGTATTCTGCATCAACGGCAGCTTGACGTACACAAAGTACGCCTGCACGACCGTTTACTTGTTTACGGAATTTTCTCTGAGTCTGAGTGAGCTGTTATTTATTTTCATCGACATTATCTAAGGAGGATATACCACAATGGCTAAGGACATCATTTACGGCGAGGAAGCTCGCAAGGCATTACAGGCAGGTATCGACAAGCTTGCCGATACAGTTAAGATCACTATCGGCCCCAAGGGCAGAAACGTTGTACTCTCCAAGAAGTACGGCTCTCCCCTCATCACAAACGACGGCGTTACCATCGCCAAGGAGATCGAGCTTGAGGATGCATTCGAGAACATGGGTGCATCCCTTGTAAAGGAAGTTGCAACCAAGACAAACGACGCAGCAGGCGACGGTACAACTACCGCTACACTGCTCGCACAGGCGCTCGTTCGCGAGGGCATGAAGAACATCGCAGCAGGCGCAAACCCCATGGTAGTAAAGAAGGGTATGCAGAAGGCTGTTGACGCTGCTGTTGAGGAGATCA
>SVMQ01000238.1 GCA_015067375.1 Oscillospiraceae bacterium
GTCCCGACCTTTTTGCTCTGCTGACCGACATCAGCAAGGACGGTATGCTGATAGTTCGTGATGCGCCATGGCTGCGCCCCTGCTTTGAGAGGATGACGCATATCTTCAACAACGGCGCTAATCTTTATACGGAGCTGAGCGCCGCACTGGAGATCATATCTGTATTCTATGAACACGCAAGACCTGACGTGGAGCACGTTTCCGAGCACAGCAGCACGCGGCTTGCAAACAAGGTGAGGACTCACATCGAGCAGAATTATGCCGAGCCGTTAAAGATAAGCAGCATAGCCAAGGACAACTATGTAAGCGAGGGCTACCTGTCGCACGCCTTTAAAGCTGAAACAGGTATGTCGCCGCGCGAATATCTCACGCACATCCGCTGCACAAGAGCTTATGAGCTTATACGGCACACCGAAATGAAGTTCTCGGACATCGCAGCTGCAACGGGCTTCTGCTGCGCAAACGACCTAAGTCGAAAGATACGCGAATACTATGAGCTTACGCCGTCACACATAAGATACGGCAAGGATAAATAGCACAAAGAGCTGTCACACCCGATCGTGTAACAGCTCTTTTGTTTTTTCTATCGTATAGCTTATTCGCTCTCAGCTGCACCGAGTATCTTATAAAGCAGGCGGTACAGCTGCATCGCTTCGTCAGCATCAAGTCTGACACAGGACGCGACCTTTTCGGGGACAGACGCCGCCTGCTCGCGGAGAGCTTCACCCTGCTCTGTAATGGACGCGATCAGTATGCGCTCATCCTCCGCAGAACGCGAGCGGCTTATATACCCCTTTGCTTCAAGGCTCTTCAGCACAGGCGTGAGCGTTCCCGAATCCAGAAACAGCCTCTGCCCCAGCTCCTTTACGCTGAGCTTCTTCTCCTCCCAGAACACCATCATTGCAATGTACTGGGTATAGGTCAGATCTATCGCATCAAGAAAGGGTCTGTACTGCTTTATGACCTCGCGCGATGCAGCGTACAGCGGAAAACATATCTGATTTTTCAGCCTCAAGCTTTCGTATTCCTTGTCCATATTGCCCTCCGTATCATAGATGTATTACTATTGTAGCACAATCGGACGGATTTTGCAATCATGCGGAATGTAATTCATCATAAGCCTTGCGCACTGCCCTTGCAAGCTGATCGGTGCAGGATGTTGGCCGTCTGCCGCAGGTATTTCCAAGCAGCTGCTCCTCTATACGCTCGACCGTCGCGCCATCCAGCAGCTTTGAAATGGCTTTGAGGTTGCCGTTGCAGCCGCCGCTGAAGCTGATGTTGCTGATGATATTTCCGTCTATATCAAAGCTGATGATCTGTGCGCAGGTGTTTTCGGTCTTGTATTCGTAACGCATTATAAACACTCCTCTATTCTTTCTTTCAGCTTTTTCATATCAGTAGGCTCAAAGCGGGCCACGATATTTCCCTCGCGGTCGATAAGGAACTTTGTGAAATTCCACTTGACGTTGCCGTTGTTCTTGTAGTCCTTATCATTCTTTTTTACGACGCCTGAGAGCATCAGTCCCATGGGCGACTTGCCAAAGCCCTCGAATTTCGTGTTTTCTGTCAGCCACCTGAACAGCGGAGCCGCGTTCTCGCCGTTTACATCCACCTTTGAAAACTGAGGGAATGTAATGCCATAACGGCCTGTACAAAAGGAGTGTATCTCCTCGTCATCCCCCGGTGTCTGACCGCCGAACTGATTACAGGGAAAATCAAGTATCTCCAGACCCCTGTCCTTATATTCGTCGTAGATATCCTGCAGCTCGTCATACTGAGGCGTAAAGCCGCATCCTGTCGCGGTGTTCACAACAAGCAGCACCTTGCCCCTGTACTGCGAAAGCGATACCTCGCTGCCGTCCTGCGCCCTTACATTAAGATCATAGATATTCATGGTAACCTCCTGTAGATTTGATTGTTGTAAATTAAATTGAGTACAATTTAATTATACACAATTCCACGAGTTTGTCAATAGTATTTTTAAGGTTTTTTATAAAAAAATTAGAAATCTACATGATGACAGCAGATTTTGTATAGAAAACAGCAGATTGTATAATGTGCATGATCTGAAATTGCATTACAATAAGCTTATATACTATAACATTTAAAACAGCGTTTATACAGAAAGGATATCCCATGCTTGACGACAATATCCCCCTCGCTTTTTTTGACGAGTCCTGCCACCGCGTTTACGTCAACGGCGAAACCACAAACACTAACGATGCCGCCGTATACAGAGGACTAGGTGTGATTACAGGCAACAACTCCTCGCGGCTGCTGATGGACTACAAGGCGGTCAACCCAAAAGCCTATCGGGAGATAATGCAGCTACTTTTTAAACCTGATTATGGCGCGGGTCTGACCCATGTAAAGATAGAGCTTGGCTCGGATGTAAATTCATCCTCGGGCACTGAACCCTGCATCATGCGCTCAGAGGACGAAGCGGCGGATGTGACCAGAGGAGCAGGCTTCATGTTTGCGGCAGACGCGCTCAGCATAAACCCCGACATAACCGTTGACCTGCTGCGCTGGGGAGAGCCGAAATGGGTGACGGACGCTTTCAAAGACAGTACCGCTGCAGGCTATGCCGCGCGCTACAAATGGTACAAGGCGGCGTTGAACAGCGCCTATGACACCTACGGCATAAAATTCACGCACATCAGCGCTGACGCAAACGAGGCGGAACGGGTAGACGCGGAGTGGATCATATACCTCTCCGACGCACTGAAAAACGAAAGCGACCAGCGATACGATTACAGCGCAATAAAGATCATAGCTTCGGACGAGATAGGCTCATGGAACATCTCTAAGGAGATGCTGGAAAATGAAAGGCTCAGAAATGCCGTCGATATACTGGGCGAACACTACAATACCCGGTCTGACGACAATGCGAAGATGCTCAACTCCGAATACGGCAAGGAGATATGGTACTCCGAGGGCATTGCTTCAACCAACCTTGCAAGGCTTTCGGTAAACAGCGACGGTATCGGCATCAGCGGCACGAATGGCGCACTTGATGTGTGCAACCGTATCATAAACGGCTACTACAACGGCAGGATGACCATGTATGAGTATCAGCCTGCAGTCGCGGCATATTATTCAGGTGCAAAGTACTTCCCTAAGTCGCTGATAAACGCACAGACACCCTGGAGCGGGCATTACGAAGCCGACAGCGGTATATGGACATCCGCGCATTTCACATGGTTCATCAAAAACGGATGGCGATATGTAGACAGCGCCTGCTATGGCGACGGCAAGGAAGCACACTCCATCTCTGAAACCACCGACAACTATATGACCGCGACAGACCCCGAAACGGGGGATTACTCCATAGTTATCTGCAATGACAGCGACAAAAGCCGCAATTATACCTTTGTGCTTGAAAACATGAACAAAGCTGATGCACCTGTGCATATATGGGAAACAAGAGGCCCTGATGAGGGTCAGGCTTACGACGCAAATTACTTCAGGCACATCGGCGCTTTCAGACCTGTTGAAGCAAACGGCAAATACTGCTACTCCATAGAAGTCAAGCCGTACTCGCTCGTGACGATAACTACGCTCGACAAGACCGCCGACACCTCCGTATGCAGATGCCAGTATAAGGATATTCCGCTGGATATCATCTATTCCGATGACCTGAGCTATTCCGATAAATTCC
>SVMQ01000239.1 GCA_015067375.1 Oscillospiraceae bacterium
GGATGCACAACGGTATGCTGAATGTTGACGGCTCCAAGATGAGCAAGTCCAAGGGCAACTTCTTCATGGTGCGCGATCTCTCCAACGAGTACGGCTATGAGCCTATCCGCTTCATGCTGCTGTCTGTACACTACAGAAGCCAGCTCAACTACACCATCGAGGTCATCGAGAGCTGCAAGGCTGCCCTGCAGAGAATGTACACCTGCCGTGACAGCCTTGACCGCGCTATAAATGCAGCAGCTGAGGGTGCAGCAGGCGAAGCAGCGCTCAACGATGTCAAGGAAGCACGCGAGCAGTTCATCAAGGTGATGGACGATGATTTCAATACAGCGGACGGTATTTCCGTTATTTTTGAGCTTGTGCGCAAGATAAATACCGCAATTGCATCGGGAAATGCAACAAAAGGTGACTTAAATGCTTATAATGATGAGTTTACGGCATTGACAAATGTACTCGGATTGCTGTATAATAATAAGGATGAGGAGATACCCGCGGAGATCACTGAGCTTATCGAGCAGCGCAAGGCAGCAAGAAAGGCAAAGGACTTCGCACTGGCTGACTCGCTCCGCGACAAGATCACCGCTATGGGATATATCGTCGAGGAAACACGTCAGGGTACTATCGTTAAAAAAGCTTGACACACGGCATCAGAAAGGACTATATCTTGAAAAAAATTCTTGCAGCGATCAGCGCGGCTGCTATGCTGGCGCTGACGGGCTGTTCATTTTACCCGTCATCATACAACGTAATGCATGAGTACGACTTCGCTGAGATGGATCTCGTGCAGCTTCAGCCACCCAAGGACGGAGATACCATTGCGGTGTTCGATACGACCATGGGCGAGATACGCGTGGTACTCTACCCTGATATCGCGCCGAACACGGTAAAGAGCTTCATCAAAAAAGCCGAGTCGGGATATTATAACAATATGGAGATCTTCGGCATCATGGACGATATGTATTTTCTGTCGGGCTATACCGTGGACGAAGAAGGCAACTACCGCGGCAGAAAGAGTGATGACGAGCTTATCGTTAACGAGTGCAGCGTCGATCTGTGGCCGTTCAAGGGTGCGCTGGTAAGCTTCTCCGAGCAGCCTGGATACAGCGACGCACGCTGGTTTATCTGCAACACCGATGAGGAAACGCTCACCGAGGCGGCTATAGCCGAGCTTAAAGAGTCCGCTGCCGAATATGAGGATCCTGTCGAGCGCGAAAATCTGCTCTACCTTTTCGACAAATTCTATGAGATCGGCGGAGTATTCGGCGCGGCAGGCACCTACACTGTTTTCGGACAGACCTATCAGGGACTTGACGTCATCGAAGAGATATGCGCTGTTCCCACAAACGAGGAAAACCGACCCGTAAACGAGATAATCATCAATTCTGTGACGATCGGTAAATATACTGCAGAAGAGGCAAACAATGAGAATTAAGTACACTGTGTTATGTGCTGCTCTTGCGAGTGCGATGTTATTCAACACCGCCTGCGCAAGCAATAAGAACAACAGCAATGCCGCGGCACAAGGCGGTGTGACCTCCGAAGCAGACATCTCCGTTGAACAAACGTCTACAGCGGAAGCATCTTCATCGTCAGAAACGCTCGCATCATCAGAAACATCCACAACGACAGAAACAGCTGAAACAACAGACGATGCTCCCATCGTTACCGTTGAGGATGGAAATATAGGCGATATCGAGCTGCAAAGCGGCGACCTTATCGCTGAGTTTGAGATAGAGGGCTACGGCACGATAAAAGCAAAGCTGTTCCCCGAGATCGCACCTGTGGGCGTGGATAATTTCGTGAAGCTTGCCGAGAGCGGCTACTACAACGGACTGAACATCCACCGCGTCATAAGTGATTTCATGCTGCAGGGCGGCTCGCTAAACGGCGACGGCACAGGCGGCGAAGCGGCTGACGGAGGCGAATTCGGCGTCGAGATAAGCGAGCATGCACGTCATTTCTACGGTGCATTGTGCTACGCTAACGCACAGGGAAAGAACACAACGCAGTTTTATATCGTAAACAACAAGCAGCCGCAGGATCTTTCGCTGCTCCCTACCCCTGATGACCTGCGCGGAACGGCGGAGGTCTATCTGATACAGAGCGAAATGTACGAGGACGACCCCGTATACTCAAACTACTACAAGGCGATGGCGGACTACTATAACAACCTTGCTCTTATGCTGGAAAACGCAACGCCCGAGGTCATCGAAAAATACACAACAGAGGGCGGCACACCGTCGCTGGATGGCGGCTATACCGTATTCGGTCAGGTGTACGAGGGCTTTGAAGTCATCGACAGCATCTCCGCTTGCGAGGTACGGGAGAGCGCCTACGAAGAGCTGTCCGAGCCTGTACAGACCATCACTATCACCTCTGTAAAAGTAAGCAGATACGAGGGTTGATTTTCGAAAGGATAACACATGAAAGTAAAGCATTTGATAATAAGCGCTGTCATTGCGGCAGGATGTATATTCAGCTCAGTGGGCTGCAGCAAAGCGCCTGAGGGAAACGTTGCTGCAGTCGAGCTGCAGGAGGGCGACAAGATCGCGGAGTTCAACATCGAAGGCTACGGCACGATAAAGGCTAAGCTTTACCCCGATGCTGCGCCTGTAGGTGTTGACAATTTCATCAAGCTTGCCGAAAGCGGATACTATAACGGACTGACCATCCACCGCGTCATAAACGATTTTATGTTTCAGGGCGGCTCCGCAAACGGTGACGGCACAGGCGGCGAAGCAGCAGGAGGCGGCAGCTTCGGCATTGAGATAAACGATGATATGCGCCACTTCTACGGCGCGCTGTGCTACGCAAATGCAGGCGGACAGAACACGACACAGTTCTACATCGTCAACAATGACGAGCCGCAGGATATCACCAAACTCAACATTGATGAGATCCGTGCAGCGGCATCTACCTACGCGATGTACCGTGACAGCTTTACAGCAGGAAGACCTGAATATGACTACTACAACTCGATGGTGGTTTACTACAACAACCTCATTGAGATGCTTGAAAACTCCTCTGACGAGATCATTGCAAAGTATAAGGAAGTCGGTGGTACTCCCTCACTGGACGGCGGTTATACCGTTTTCGGTCAGGTTTACGAAGGTTTTGACGTGCTTGACAGCATATCCGCTTGCGAGGTACAGATAAACAGCGGCGGTGAGCTTTCACAGCCCGTTGAAACTATCACCATCACCTCAGTGACTATTTCAGAATACAAAGCCGAATAAGGCTTATGAAAGGACGTGCATATCATGAAAGCAGGACGTTTAATTCTTAGCGCCATTATTGCAGCAGGATGCTTGTTCACTGCTGTTGGCTGCAAGGGCGAGAAATCATCTGTCGGAAACGTTGAGACCATCAACTTTGTTGACGGCGATAAACTCGCGGAGATCAACATCGAGGGCTACGGCACGATCAAGGCTAAGCTTTTCCCTGACCTCTGCCCCGAGGGTGTAAACAACTTCATCATGCTTGCAGAACAGGGCTACTACGACGGACTTAAGATCCATCGTGTTCTTGAGGACACCGTGATACAGGGCGGCTCTCTTCTTGGCGACGGAACAGGTGAAAAGGCGCTTGTGAACGAAGAGGGTACATTCGACATTGAAACAGATGTGCAGGCACGTCACTTCTATGGAGCGCTCTGC
>SVMQ01000240.1 GCA_015067375.1 Oscillospiraceae bacterium
ATCATGACCGCGGAGCGAAGCTCAGCGAACGGCGAAAGCCGAAGTCTGCGACAGCAGACAAGTCATCATTCAATAAACACTCAGCCGTCAAGATCTATGATCTTGTATACGGCGTGTGTTTATTATATCATGACCGCGGAGCGAAGCTCAGCGAACGGCGAAAGCCGAAGTCTGCGACAGCAGACAAGTCATCATTCAATAAACACTCAGCCGTCAAGATCTATGATCTTGTATACGGCGTGTGTTTATTATAACATCTTTTGCTTGTTCTGTCTATCCGCAAAAACCACCAATTCGCACTTAATTTGTAATTTTAATGAGGTCACACTTGAAACAGGAATGAGGTAGATATTTTTGTCAATGAGGTAACTTTTTTCGGGACTGATATAGCAAAAAGCTCATTTTTGTTCACTTTGCACAAAGTTCCAGGAAAACGGGAAGATAGCACTAGCCTATGAGATGTTTTTTCACAGCACGATATTGACTGTTCAACTCATGAATGATATAATGAAAGTTAGCGGCTGCAATTATCCGAAATACCTAAACATACAGGAGAATAAAAATGATCGGAACGATACAACATCTTTTGAATTCATCTGACGTCCTGACGACCGTGCTAAGCCTCTTCATTCTGCTTTATATCATAGTATTGATAATACTTCATGGCAAAATGAAAAGCAACGAAAAAAGCGCAACAGCATGGAACATACTGTGCTTTGTTCCGCTTGTGTTTTCGTTGATACACATGGCTGTATTCTGTTCGGGCTACGCATTTCTGGTCATCATGTCAAACTGCATCAGCATCTATCTGCCGTCTGTCATGATTGCATTCTTCCCCTTGCTTGCAAAAAAGAAGCCGATTAAGATCGTCGGTGATGTTATTTGCATTGCACTCAGCTTTGTGCTCTCGGTATTGTCGCTGGCTAACGGAAAGATGGCCAACTATTCAGGACAGAGCATGAGTGAGGCATATATTTCCCTATGTGATTATCTTGAAAAGAATTATGTGTCGAGCGAATGGAAGAATATCAATTACGAAACGCTCAGGGCAGACGGGTTGGCGCTCATACGCGAAGCCGAAAAAACAGGCGATACCGACAAGTACTACGAAGCGCTTTTCAGGTTGGTGGACAGCTTCCATGATGGTCACATGGCATTGTTCTCTCATGGCACGGAGTATTCCTATGAATTGGAAAACATAAAGAAATTCGGTGATTACGGATTATCACTTATTACTCTTGATAACGGCGATACTATCGCTGTAAATACAGTCGACAATATAGAGATAAAAGACGGAGATATCATCACAAAATGGAACGGAGTGCCTGTAAAAGAAGCGATAGACAGCGTATCTCTGCCTGTTGCCACAGGCACTACTCTTGAAAACGAGAGAATATACAAAACTTTTTATCTGGCAGGAGTGGGCGGTGAAACTGCTGAAGTAACATATATCGATACGGATGGTGTGGAATTCACCGCGATACTGAAAAAGATCGACGCGGAAATGCCAAGAGCGTTTGACTCCCTGAATCTGTTTACCTGCGCGAGAAACGAGGGATACGAGTACAGGATGCTCAGTGATAATATAGGATATCTCAGAGTGCCTGCAGAAGAGACCAACGAATTCAGCGATATGTTAAGTTATGTTACAGGCGATCATAAAATTGCAAGAGAAATGTTCAGAGAGGATCTGAGAGAATTAAAAGCTCAGGGTATGACAAAGCTTGTGATAGATATACGTAACAACATGGGCGGGTATGATGAAGTCGCCACTGCGCTCACAAGCCTGTTTACGAAAGAGGAGATGTACGCTTTCTCTTTAGGTGTAAAAAAGGGCGCGGAACTTAAAAGCGTTGACGACAGATATGTGCTTGCTGACGGCGAATTCAGCGATATGGATGTACTTGTACTGACCAACATGAACTGTGCGTCAGCAGGCGACGGACTGACCTTGTATATGTCCAGACTGCCAAATGTAACGGTTGCAGGGCTTACTGACCCCATGGGCATAAATCAGGAAACAGGCGGATGTGTATTTATGCCCGAAAACGCAGTGATCTGCTTCCCGACAGGTCTGATACTTGATGAAAACGGCGATCCTAATATTGATATTGATGACACAAGACAGAGCAGAGATCCTGTTGAAGTTAAGATACCTCTTGACAAAGACGCGGCATTGAAGATATTCAGCGGCGAGGACTACGAGCTGGAATGGGCTGTCGATCATCTGAACGATCACTGATAAAAAAACAAACTCTCAGGCGATGAACCTGAGAGTTTGTTTTATGCACAAATTATTGACGTGTGCTAGTTTGGTGGAGCCGAGGCGCCATTACAGATACACAGAGCAAAAACACTCTCTGTATTTGGCTTAACTAAGGCGTTTGCGGCTCCCCGTTGTTCGTGAACCTGAAAGCAGTTTACAGACATTCCGATATTGATCTGTTGTTATTATACACCTCGGATGGAAATATGTCAAGCTCACAGTGTTTTATACTCCGCAATCCACATAATACTGCGCCTGTGCCTTGAACATCTCGGCATAGATGCCGCCGCTGCGCTCTGCAAGTTCATCATGGGTGCCGTATTCCTTGATGGTATCCTCTGCAAATACGGCTATCCTATCGCAGAACTTGCAACTTGAAAGGCGATGGGAAATATAGATCGCTGTCTTTCCTCCTACAAGAGTATTGAACTGTCGGTAGATATCGTACTCCGCAACAGGGTCAAGTGCCGCTGTCGGCTCGTCGAGAATTACTATGGGCGCATTGCGGTAGAGCGCACGACTGATGGCAGTCTTCTGCTGCTGACCGCCTGAAAGCTCTGTGCCCTTTTCGTCAAAGGATTTGAAAAGTGTCGTGTCAAGTCCGTGCTCCAGCTTCTGAGCGTCCTCGTAAAAGCCTGAAAGCTTCAGCGTTTCTTCTATGCGGTTATCGTCAGCCTCCTCGGAAAGAGCGATGTTCTCGCGCAGGCTGAATGCAAAGAGCTGAAAATCCTGAAATACAACAGCAAAAAGTCTGCGGTATTCCTCATCGGAATATTCCTTGATATTTATGTTGTCGATGAGTATCTCGCCCTCGGTAACGTCATACAAACGGCAAAGGAGCTTTATGAAAGTGGTCTTACCTGCGCCGTTAAGTCCCACAATGGAGAGATGCTCACCCGAGCGTATCTTTATATTCACATCACGCAGGACATAGTTTTCCGAGCGCGGATATTTAAAGCTCACATGGGAGAATTCAATAGTGTGCTCGCCCTTGCTTACAGGCTTTGTGCCCTTTGTCATGGCGGCAGGATATGCGGTGAATTCAAGATAGCGGTGTGCATAACGACAGCGCTTGCGAAGCTCCTGCACAGAGGAGACTACATTGAACAGGCTGTGGTACAGATTCGCCGCACTGCTTACGCACATCGAGAAATCACCTATGGATATCGCTTTGGTTACCGCAAGATAGCCTATGTAAAAATAGCTGATACCGTCACGCAGAGCATTTACGCCATCCTTGCCCAACCCAAACGGACGCATGGTTCGCTGCTGCGACCTCCATATACCTATCTGCTTATCTGCGAATGTGTCGGCTTTCTCGCACATCATATCTGCGCTGTTGTACAAGCGGATATCCTTTCCATATCGGAAATCAGACAGC
>SVMQ01000241.1 GCA_015067375.1 Oscillospiraceae bacterium
TCTCGGTGTATTTTTTCATGGCAGTTGGCGTGTATTCCTACAGCGCGCTTTTTGAGGGCAGGCGCAGCTCCTATGTCCTGCTCACTGTGTACTCTGTGATATCGATGTACACGCATAATATTGCAATGCTGGGAACAATCGGAATATATATCACCATGCTCGCGTTTGCGCTTGTTATAAAGGATAAGCGCTGCTTTAAAAACACATTTATCTGCGGTGTTATCAGTGCAGTATTGTATATTCCGTGGCTGTTTGTGGTGTTATATCAGTTTGGAAATGTTCAGGAGGATTTCTGGACAAATACCATCCCATCCCCGGTCGCACTGTTTTCATGGACGGTGACATCGCCTTTCGAGTATTATGCGGATATGCCATTGCGTGCCCTGCTTCTTATATCTGCTGCAGTATTGCTGGGAGTGATAGCAATAAAGAATTTCCGCATAAACAAGCTGCGTGCGCTGATACAAACAGATGAAAAGGAGCGCAGAACGCCGTTTGTTCGCGCCATGTATCTCATCTGCAGCTATGTTATGGCGGTCGTGGTGCTGTTCTTATTTACAGAGCTTGTATATCCGCTCGCAACGGCAAGATATTTCAACATTTTTTCGGGTTATCTTTATGTTATCTTTGCTGCAGGTCTTGCAGTGTGCGGAATTAAGATCATGCCGTGGGTGTTTGTCGGAGTGTGTGGATTTGTGTTCGGCTGCGAGGTGGCAAATTACGGAGAGCCTGACATCACTATCGTCGGAGAGCCTATACATCAGATGAGGGAGGATATCGGCGAGGACGCGGTGTTCCTGCATTATCATGAGTGGGCGATCGGTACGATGAGCTACTATTTCCCCGAGGGAACACATTATGTCAGCGACGATACATTCACGGTGCTGCAGACCTACGATGTGTTCGTTTCTGAGATCGTGGATATTGGTGATATATCTGAGATAGAGAATTACACGGATGAGTTTTATGTGCTTGTATCTGATGATATGAATGCGTTTTTGTCTGCAAAATTACCTAAGCATTTCGAGGAAGGATTGCCTTACGCTGAGATAGAGTGTGTCGGAGATTATATGATCCCCGAAACAAATCTGTATACTTTCCAACTCTATCATATAACTATATAAATTTCAAGGTGGTAACTATGGAAAAGATAAAAAAATGGCTGAGTGAAAATTATCTGTATCTGCTGATGTGGGCGGCGTTTTCAGCTGTAATGTGTCTGCTTGTTTTTCCGCAGTGCAGCGCGGATTTCATCAACTATGACAGCAGCTATCAGTATTTTCTGACACAGCACTCACTGCCTGAGATAATGCGCCTGCTGCCTGAGGATTACAGTCCGCCCTTTTATGCATTGACGCTGAAGCTGTTCACTATGCTGTTCGGAAATACGCTGTATGTGATGAGGGTATTCAATCTCGGTGCGATAATAGGTATGCTGGGACTTGCGGCGTTTCCCGTCAGACGTGCATTTGGCGTTAAGGCGTCGGTGTTTTGTTCAGCGCTGTTTTCCTGTTCATCTATTAATCTTATACTTCTCCATGAGATACGTCCTACCTATTGGTCGATCTATATGTTCACAGCGGTAGGAATATATGCTTATCTCGCTTTTTTTGGCGGAAAGCGCAGTGATATAGCGGTGTTTACCGTTTACTCGGTGATCGCAATGCATACACATAATGTCGCAATGCTCGGTGCGCTCGCCGTGTATATCACGATGCTGTTGTTCGCGTTGGTGCAAAAGGATAAAAAGAGATTTAAATGCTTTTTCATAAGCGGTGTTATATGTGCTGTTGTTTATATTCCGTGGCTGATGGTCGTATTTAAGCAGTTTGGAAATGTAAAGGATCACTTCTGGATATCAAGTCTGCATACATTCGATCAGCTTCTGCACTGGACGGTGCTTGATCCGTTCGACTATCCCGGAGGTATGTTATTCACCTGCACATATATCCTGATCGCAGCGTTTGTATGTGTATGGATGTTGCGCCATGTAAGATGGAACAAGCTGCGTGCTGCAACAAAATTTTCAGATGTACTTGTATTGGCTGAGGATAAACAAACATACGTTAAGGCAGCCTTTTTGATCGTGATATATCTTCTTTCCATCGCTATTCTTATGCTGTTTAATGAGATCGCCTATCCTATTGCATCGCAAAGATATTTCTCGATATTTTCAGGCGTGCTGCTGATAGTGGTTTCCGTTGCACTTGCAAACAGTAATATCAGAGTATTGCCGTATGCGTTGATCTTACTATTTTCTTTATGCTTCATAAATGATAATGTAAAACTGCATCAAAGCATTAATATTGATTCTTTAAATGCTCAGGATATGATAGATCATCTTGTTTCTACCGAGGAAGAGATAGTATTTTTGCATGGCCACGAGGGTACGCTCGGCATAATGTCCTATCATTTTCCGCAGGCTAAGCATCTTGTCTGTGACGATACATTTACGGTGCTGAATACATATGATGTGTTCACGACAGATGTGCAGGAGATAGGAGATATCCGTAATATATCAAAATATTGCACAGAATTTTACGTCAAGAACGAGGATGATGTGCATGTAGACGAGCTTAAGCTGACTACCGATCTCCTTGATGCGGCAGGCATTGAATACGAACTCACTGAAATAGGCAGCTACTATATGCCATACGCGTATGAACCGCATTTCGAGCTTGCAAAGATCACTCTTACGGAGGCATCATGAAAAACCGATCATTTTTACAATTCATAAAATTCGGACTGGTGGGAGTGTCCAACACGCTGGTCTCTCAGGTGGTGTACATGGTGTGCATCGCGCTGGGTCTGCACTATATCGCGGCAAACATCATCGCATTCATAATAAGCGTGCTGAATGCATTCTTCTGGCAGACGCGCTTTGTGTTCAAGGAGGACGAGAGCGCTGAAAAGCGCGTGTGGTGGCAGGTGCTTCTCAAGACCTACGCCGCTTATGCGTTTACAGGTCTGCTGCTGAACAATCTGCTGCTCATCTTCTGGATAGACCTGATACAGCTGGAGAGCTACACCCAGCCGCTGACCGATTTCGTCAACGGACTTGGCATAGGCATCAGCAACAGCGACCTTGCAAAGGACATCGCGCCGCTGCTCAATATCGTGGTGAATGTACCTATAAACTTTGTTATCAATAAGTTCTGGGCATACCGTCAGAAAAAGTCTGCAAACAAGGATGCCTGACTGAAAGGAGCCAGTATGATCTACACCGAAAACAACCGACTTGTTATCAAAAACGGCAATTCACAGGTATGGATAGAGCCGTGGGGCGAGGACTCGCTGCGTGTGCGCATGACCGCAGAGCCTAAAATGGATGAGCATGACTGGGCGCTGTGCGAGCCTGTGAAGTGGTGCGTTCCCTCATTCCGTGAGGAAACAGTAGACACCACCGACCCGTGGTATAAAGGCGAGGAATACGCGCACTACCACTCAACTGGCGTAAACCACTACATAACCAACGGCAAGATAACCGCAAAGGTAGACCACGAGGGCAGGATAAGCTTCTACAATCAGCGCGGCGAGCTTCTGACAGAGGAATACTGGCGCGACCGCAACCGCATCAACCGCTATTGCGTACCGCTTCGCGTTGTTGCAAGGGAGCTGAAATGC
>SVMQ01000007.1 GCA_015067375.1 Oscillospiraceae bacterium
CTTCCGATCTCCTGATTACCTCCAAGGAATCCTTGTAGTAATTCGGTATCACCATATGCCGCACTATCGTTCCTTTTTTCAGCAGCTCTCCATCAAACTGTGGCTTTCCCGTCTGGCGAAGCATCTCCTCCACCGCTGCCATCGCTGTTTCAAAGTAATTCGGTGCCTCCGACAGCCTTGCCGCTTCCTCCGAATAATACTTGACATCGGGCAGGTAGATATCCACATACCCCTCCAACAGTTTAAGCGTTTCCACGCGCTCGTAACCTCCCGTGTTGTATACAACAGGAATGTCAAGTTTTTGGCGCACCATGTCAAGCGCTTTGATGATCTGTGGAACGAATTGTGTGGGGCTGACAAGGTTTATGTTATGCGCACCCTGCTCCTGCAGCTCCAAAAATATCTCGGCAAGGCGCTCCGTTGTTATCTCGACGCCTTTACCCTGTGCGCTTATACTATAATTCTGACAGTAGACGCACCGCATCACGCAGCCTGAAAAAAACACCGTACCGCTTCCCCTGCTGCCGCTGATGCAAGGCTCCTCCCAGAAATGAAGTCCGGCCCGCGCCGCCTTGATCCTGTCGCTCATTCCGCAGAAGCCTGCGGATATGCTCCTGTCTGCATTACACATTCTAGGACATAACGTACAGCCCATGTTACCTCCACAAAAACAGCCGCACGGTATGTGCGGCTGATGCAATTAATCCTTTTCTTTTTCGTCCTCTGTTTCAAAGACCGTAACATTCTTTTCTAGCTCATACTCAGGCAGGAACAGCCCGTCCTCGTCAAAGCCTACTGTCATAGTAATGGCGAGCGCACCGTTCTCGATGTTTGTGAAATCAAGCGGATTTTCCGCAACGACATCGTATGTATAGACGAATGTCACCTTTGCAGGAAGCTCTGCCGTGCCTCTGAAGATCATACGGAAAGTATCTGTACCCTCAAACGCAAACGAAGCATTTGTCTTTTCATCAGTGATAATGGGCGCGATCATCTTCTCACGCTCGATCAGCTTACCCTCCTGATCCTCTTCGATGGGATAAATATTCTCCACCGAAAGCACCTCGCCATTCTGCACTATCGCATTAAGACGGAGATTGTCATACAGATAGTCAGGCTGGGCAGGCTCGCCGTCATCATCGATACCGTTGTATACACAGCCTATCACCTCAAACGTAGAGGTGTCAAGCTGCTGCGAATTCACGATGAACACAGGCGCATAGATTATGTTCTGATACTCTGCAAGGATCTCAGTGATCTCTTCGTTGGTCAGGGCGTCATTTTCTGTAGAATTCATCGCAACCACGATCTCCGAAAGAGTTTCGTTCGCGCTGAAATCCGTTGTGTATACGCGCGTTACCATAGCGCCGCCGTTGTCATCATTTGTGATGTCGCCGCAATATATCATCTCGTGCGCATTGAGCATAAGAACAAGATACAATATAAGCGCGCCGATAAGCAGCATTACAAGTACTATTCCAATAATTATCTTCATGCACTGTCCTCATTTCTGTCAAAGACAATATAGATTTGTGTCCCAGTCAGGAACATACGGATGATGCCTTAAATAGAATTTGTATTTTTTATTGAGCGAGGCTATCTGCAGCGGTATTGCGAACATATCCTCATTTCTGTGATACAGCGCAACATTCAGCCTCGGACGATACTTCGCGATAGTTTCCTTAGTGCCGTTGAGCGCCTTTTCCTCGCTGCCCTCCACGTCATATTTGATGATGGTCGCCTTTTCGCCCTGCAACATATGATCCACGCTCATCATCTTTACCTCGCGGCAGCGTGCGGGATTTCCCGCAACCACCTTTGAGCTTCTTCCTGCACGCAGGCTGAAGTTCATGGTCGTTTCACAGTCCCATGCACCGCAGTTGTACGCCTCCAGCAGACCCGAGCCTATCATGTACAGCCGCCTTTTCAGCTTGCTGTAGTTCTTGTGATCAGGCTCCATCGCGTACAGCTTGACAAATTTCATGGATGTTTCGTTCAGAAACTCCACCAGCGTATCTCCGTTATACGCACCGAGATCTACATATATCTCCTCAGTACCGACATTGAGCAGCTCAAACATCTCTTCGCGCGGACTCTCACATTCGCGCAGCAGACGGATGTCTCCGCTCAGCTTGTAGCGTATCACATTCTCGAATACTTTGCGTGACTGCTCGTCCGCCATAAGGTCATACGCCGCCTTAAGCTCCTTTGCGTGCTCGCGTGCATAACCGAGAGTGAAAAGACCCTCTCCCACAACAGGCACATTCGGTGCATACAGCTCATGCTTCTCAGCGATAGCATATATCCTGTCCATGACATCGGAAAACTGTGTTCCGAAGCTGACAAGTATAATGAAATCATTGCCGTAAAGCTGCTCGATCTCTGCAAGCTTTTTCACGCGTATGCCCATAAAGCTGTGACCGCGCACAAACTCGTCGCTTGCCATTATATCATCGACCTGAACGCCTATTTCATCAAGCACAGCGCGGATCTTCTCCGCGCCGTCGCCCATTCCGTAAAGTACTATCTTCTTATCCGTCTGTGCAAGATGATCCCACAGGCAGGAGTTGATGTCATCAAGAAAAAAAGCCATATTCACCTCTCATGGCATTTTTGCGGATAACCTTACAGCAGCTTCAGATCCTCACACTCCTTCACACATTTCAGGAACATATCCGAAACCTTTGATCTGTCAAGATTATAAAGCGCCGTATATTTATCCACCTGCTCCCAGTTGCCGCTTTCGTAGCAGAGAGCCAGCCTGTATATATCGCTGTAAATACCGCCTGTACCCAAAAGACCGTTCTTGATCTCGTCTGCAAGCGGAAATTCGCGCAGTGTGCGCTCAAGATTCTTTGTGCCGCAATGATCCAGCATAGAAAGCAGACCCATCAGATAGAATGCGTCGCCGTCCTTAGCTATTTCAGGGATAGCCTGCGCAAGTCTGCGGCAGAATTTTGCAATGACCAACGAAACACGCATTACCTCTGCGTTATCGTTGCTCGTGATACGCTGCATACCCATAAGGTACACCCACTCACGCAAATAGTCAAGCCCCAGTATTACCAGCGCCTGACTGATGGAAGAAACACGGTTGCGCACTCCGAAATACACGGAGTTGATAAGTCTGAGCAAACGCTGACACATAGCCGTATCGCGCGAGATGACCTCCACGATATCGCTTATCTCAGGCTCAGGCTGCGAAACGAGCTGCATTATCTGCATGAAGTTAGTGGTAAGCGGCGTCACGCTGTTTTTCGACATTATAGTAGGACGTGCAAAATAATAGCCCTGTGTGAATGTCGCACCAAGCCGCTTTGCATATTCATATTCCTCGGGAGTTTCTATCTTCTCCGCAAGGATTATCTTGTTACAGTATCGGCAGATGTAAGCTGTTTCCTCGATCTTTTTGGGGTCGGTGCGGAAATCTATCTTTACTATCTCGCCTATCTGAAAGATATCGCTGTAGCTGTTGTCATACTCGAAATCGTCAAGCGCGATGGTATAGCCACGCTCTTTAAGATCCTGACACGCAGCAATAAGATCCTCGTCTATCATCATGTGCTCCAGCACCTCTACCACCACGATGTCGGGCGATATCATCTTTGGAACACCATGCTTCAGCAGATTTCCCGTAAAATTGATAAAAGCCTTGCCACCGCCGATAACATCACGGATGTCAAGACCGAAAAATGCATTGGTAATGACATCAGCAGTAGATTCATCACCGTTGACTCCGGTATAGCTATTCTGTTGCTCGTTGCTGCGATACAGCAACTCGTACCCATACACCTGATTATCTGTATCAAATATCGGCTGCCGCGCCAGATAAACATCCATGGATAAAAATCACCCTTTGCTGAAAATTAAAGACGTACAATTCAACAAAATGCGTTCAATAGTACATTATCACTATATATAATTATACAATAAAGACGTGATTTTTTCAAGCGTTGTACAAAACTTTTAAAAACAAACAGAATTTTCGTTAAAATTGCACATATATACTCTGCTTAAAAAATCCCCAGCAAAGGTTTGGTTGTTTATATTTCACAAAAAGCCGATTTCAATATCGGGGTATTTGGCTATACTGCAAAAACAAACCGCCGAAAAAGAACTAAGTTCGACGATGCACCGACACGATTCCGTCTGTGCGGATCGCTCGTGCTCCGACAACACCTCCTGCGGAGGCATCCTTTCGGCGGTATGGTTGCTAAGATCACACCAGTTGCAGAAATATCACAGGTTCTTGTTCAACGAACGTCCTGTTGCTCTTCCGACTACCGCACTGCTGTAGTAGCCGATCTTTTGCTTGGTCTGCTTCAGCTCCTCCAGCTCTTTTCGGGAGTCAATATGCTGATTCTTAAACTGGTTGGATATAACTTTATCCTTATCTGAAATACGCTGCTTTGCAATGGTGATGTTCCGCTGCACGAGCTGTATCTCCTTATGCACCTCATCCAGCGGTACATTGATGTAGCTGCCTATGATCAGTGCATTCAGCAAAGCGCGTTCTTCCTTTTCTTCAAGAGCGATGATGCTTTCAAGCTGCTGCTTCAATTCCTCAAGACTTTCGATAAGCTCATTTCTCTTGAACAAAGCAAACTGCAGGACCTCGAGTTCGGCATTTACCATTGAATCAGTGTGCTTTTCATACTCTTGTAGTGTTTCGTATATGCGGTTCATGACAGAGAGTACAGAAACGCATCCCAGCTCTACGGACATAAATGCCGCCCCCTTTCGGTCACTTTTTCTTTGCGTTGTTTTTTGCCTGTTCTTCGATCTCTTCCTTAGTCATCTGACTGATCTGCGTAAACGCATCACGAAGATCAGCGATCATAGGAATGATCTTCTTGATCTCAGTTGCATCCTTGCTGATGTTTGCTTTCATGGCCTCATTCTGGAAGAAAACATACAGATCCTCAAGATTCTTGGATATCGGCACAGACATATCCAGCGCACCGCGCAGCGCACCGAGAAGCTCCTGTGCCTTGATGAGAGCGTCGTTTGCTTTTTTGATATCCTTGACCTCTTCGATCGCGCACACACCGATAGCAAGCTGACGCTCGATCTCACTATACATCTTAATGATGACCTCGACAGGCGTCATAGTTGTGACAGACTGCTTTTTATAAGCAGAATACGGATTTGCCATTTCGCACTTCCTTTAATTAAGATGTTGTTGTGGTAGTACCAAGATAAGATGCAATATAGTTGGACTGGCTGTTGAGATCCGACATCATGGACTCCAGATTGGTGAATACAGACCACCAGTAATCCTCACGAGCTGTGTATCTGTCATTCAGATAGGAGATACGTTCGTTGATGCGCTCCATCTCCTTGTAAATGGTGCTGTCCATAATGGTCGTGCTGTTTTCAAGGCCGGCCTTGCGAACGAGCGAACCGCGCTTTTCAACAACACCGGTAGACTTTACAGCGCTGTCAAGAACACTATCCATCTGCTTCATGATGCCCTGCTCGGAATCTGTGAACAGGGATACGATAGCATCTGCATTCTCTTCAAACATCTTGTCAAATGTTTCTTCATTTATCTCAAGCTTGCCATGATCGTTGTACTCATTGGATGTCTTGATGCCGATGCTGTAAAGACCGATCTTGCTGCCATCCTCAAGCTCAACGCTGTTGTACAGAACGCTGCGAAGCTTGGACATAACGGTGGATACTGTAGAGTCGTTGTAGATAACGCCGACCTTTGCAGCCTCTTCCCATTTTTCTATCTCTTCCTCGCTCATAGCTTCCTTTTCGGCATCTGTGAGCGGCTCGAATTTATTGTCCTTAGAATCAGTCTTGGGCTTGTTGCCGATGTAATCATATACCTCGTCGATAAGCTTGTTGTAGTCCTCAACGAAATCCTTGATGGTCTGCTTTACATCATCGTAGCTCTTGCTCACGCCGACTGTGAACGTTTCACCAAGCTCGATATCGTCATTGAAACCGAATGTTACGCCGTCGATGCTGTAGCTGTTATCATTGAGATATACTTCTTCGCCGTCGATCTCAACAATAGCATTCTGACCAAGCGTGAAGTTTACCTCCTCGCCGCTGTCATCAGTCAGACCGAGTGCCTTTGTAAAGCCTGTACCCTCAATCTCAATAGCGCCTGCACCGCCAAGCTCCTTAGACTCGATAGTGAAGCTGTTTGTCAGCGCGGAGTAAGACATGGTAACCCCGGCGTTGGACTTGTTAACTGCCTCCACAAGGCTGTTTACCGAAGAATCCTTGCCAACAGAAACCTCAACACCATTGATCTTTATGGAATACTCACCTTTACCGTTTGCAGCAATGCCGAGATCCTTAAGCTTGGTCTTGGATGTGATCTGATTGGATGCAGAAGCCTTTGTCAGACCCAGTGTACCGCCCTCGACAGCCTGCATGGTGAATTCAGCGGCAGCGCCGTCCTTTTTAGCGGTCATCGTTCCGTTGTTGAAATCAAACACAACGCCGTCATGCGCATATGCGGTGTTGAGTGCTGCCTTCAGCGAATTGGTATTCTTATCCTTAGCAGCCTGTGCATCGGAATAGTCGAACTTTTTAAGCTCCTCATCAGAAACAACTGCGTTATCAGAAAGATGCTTTGCCTTGCGATAAGCAGCTTTCTTGAGATTTGTGAACTCCTGAAGCAGCTTCTCGTTGCCCTTTGCATTCTTTGTGCTGTAGTGTGTATCGGAAACGCCCTCAAAGCTTACTGTCTTGGAAACTCCGCCAACATCAACGCAAACAGTGTTTGTGCCTGTTACAACGCTGCCCATAGATACAGCAAGGCTCTTTACGGGGTCAGAGATACCAAAGCTTCCCTTGTTTTCGCTTACAGTAACGCTGGCATTGCCGCCTACCTGGAAAGAAAATCCGCCGTCAGCATCGATCGCTGCCTGCAGGAACCATTCTTTGTTGGTATCTGCATCAACAGCGCCCTCAGCATTGTCACCGCTCTTGCCGGAGTAGCCAAAGCCTGCCTGAAGCTCTGTGTTAAGGTTGTCGAGCATATTCTGCTTGAGCGCTGCCTTATCCACTGTACCGTCAGAAGCAACAGCTGCCTCAGCTGCAAAGTTGATGTTCTTTTTAACGCTGCCTACCTGAACATTGAGCGAAAACTCATACTTTCTTGTAGTTGTACCGTCTTCGTTTACGGTATCGGTATAGCTTGCGGAATCAAGCGCCTTATCGGCATCCAGCTTAAAGTTATCGGGAACGATCTCGTTGCCCTTAACGGTGGAAGCCTTCGCAAGCTGGTTTACCTTCACCTTGTGCGAGCCAACGATAGCTTCACTGCCGGCGGTTACGGTAAGACCATTCGTAGACTTGCCTGTTGTCTTGATATCGGTCTTGTACTTGTTGAATGTGGATTTGCCCATCAGATATGTATCACGCTTAAGAACGTCAAAATACTTGTTCTGGAATTCTGTAAGCTTTTTTGTGATATCCTGATAAGCCTCCTGCTGCCACTGAAGTCTTGTAAGCTTTTTGTTCTGGTTATCGATCTTGGTCTGATATGAGGTCATCATCGCTGTGATGATCGACTCAGTATCAAGTCCTGAGTTCAGACCGCTGAAGCTGACATTATTAGCTGCCATGATTCATTCCTCCTGCTTATGTGATCTCAAAAGCTCTGCAATAGCGTTTCTGGATACGCTTGCAGACTGCTCATTGGTCTGCTTTGCGTCCTTTAACTCGCTTCTGATTATTTTTACTTCCTTCGGTGCCTTGATGCCGATCTTGACCTTATCCTTTGCAACCTCGAGAATGGTGATCTCGATATCATCGGATATGATAAGACTTTCATCCTGCTTTCTCGTTACGACCAGCATCTCAGACCTCCTCTGCATACACGGGAGCCTTGAATTCATAATGCTCCGACAGAATGACCTGTGCCGCGATGTTCTCCTTGGTGTTGATAACTATCGGGCATCTGAGATTTATTGTTGTCTTGCGATAATCGTCAGGAACTATCGCAACTGTAAGACAGCGGTAAGGAGTATCCTCATTGATCCTGAGCGTTTCCTGCTCCTCATCCGTTATCTCGAACTTGTAGTCGGGATAGATCTCCATCGGGTCATATACTACGAAGCACGGCTCTGTTGCCTCCACCGACTGCAGCCACATCGGGAACTTATCCTCGCCAAGCGGACTGAGCAGTGTATAGCGCTTTGTATCCTCAAACCCGATTATACCCGTCGGGAAAGAGAGGATGGTGCTCTCATCTATCTGTACCTCGCCAAAATCTCTTGTATTGATCGTCATCTGATGATGCTCCTTTCGTTTATCCCTTCGCCTCGAATGCGGGCGGCTCGTAATTGGGATTTGCGCTTGCAGGAACATAGATCGGATCGCCCACATACTCGATCTCAACGCGCGGTCTGTCGCGCACGATAAGCTCTACGCTGCCTGGGATGAACTCCATGGGAAGTCTTTCATTGATATCCCAGTCAAATTCCTGACTGCCCATCTGATAATCGATGTTGAGCTTGCCGCCATCAAAGGTTATATCAGCACCCTCCTTGGGCAGGAACTCCATTATCGTTTCGACTGTAGCACCTGCACGGGCATTCTGGATAGCGATCTCAGACGCTGTCATGCCTCTTGCAAGCTGATCGCCCTCAGAAGCAATTCTGGCTGTACCCTGAAAAGCCAGTGTAAATCCATCTGACGCTTTCTGTGCCAGCATATCGCCATCGGTCATATGACCAAAGCCAAGGCTCTTTCTTGCTTCGTAGGTATCAATGTTGATCTTGAGCGGTTCAGCCTTCATAACATATCCACCGTTCTTGGTAGTTATATTGACCTTGGGCTGTCTGTCATCCGAAAGCTCGAACTTCGCATTTGTAACCTTTATCTCTATTGAGATAGGTATGGTTGTGATCTGTAGCAAATTGCCGTTCATAACAAACACCTCCTGATATAATTACCGTGTTTCATCAATTGATATAATTGAATATAGTATTAGGTACTACATTGCTGGACATCTGCAGGCAAGCGTTATAAAGTGCCGAATACATCTTCTGCAGGGTTATCTCCTGCTCAAGGTCGGTAGCCTCCAGCGTATCCTGACGCTCCTTGAGGTTAAGTTCTCTTGTCTCATATCTTGTGGTGTTGAACTCGATGAACTCTTCCATGTTACCGAGGTCAGCGATCTCGACCAGCAGATTTTCAGAAGCAGATACTATTCTGTCGATGCAGCCGTTTGCATATTCTCTGTCGCCCTCTCTGAGAGCCTTTGCCGCATCTATCGTAAGCTGGATGTAATTCAAAGAGTAACCGTAGTCGTTGGAAACATCCACCTTGTTCTTTGTTTCCGCGTTATTCATAACATAAACGCTGTTCTCTCCTGCAGTGATATTTCCGTCAGCGTCCACCTCGGGAACTATCTTCTTGCCCTTGTAGGCGTCCTTGATAGCTGCATTGAGGTTTGCGATGCTTGTCGCAGGATCAGCGTCTGCTGTAAATGTTACCTCTGTGGTCTCGCCGTTCACATAAAGGTTGAGTGTATAATCCTCGCCTGCTGTAAGAGTTGTCGCATCAAGCGAAGCCTTGTATTCCTCCACGCCGCATCCTGTAACATCCGCGCCGTTGAACGATACCTTGAGAGCCGACTGAGGATCGATCTCCTGTGTTTTCTGATCCACAACTATACCGATACCGATATCGATCAGCACATCATCGGAATAGGGGAAATCCTTGCAATTTGTATATGCATTTATAGGAACGCCGTGATAAAGCACCTGATCTGCGAAGCCGTTCTCGTCATAGCTGATGGTGAAAGGCTCGGGATCGTTGCTCTCGCCGCCGAAGATAACACGCTCTGCAGTGTCGGTATTGAATACAGCGCACATCTCCTGTGCCTTTGTTTCAAGCTGCTGAGCATAGATCTGAAGATCGACATCCTCATCGTAGGTCTCGTTGCAGGCAGCGATGATAGTTTCACGGATGGAAGCCAGCTGTTCGGAGATCTGTATCATGGACGTTTCAGCCTCTGTGTAGAACTTATCCGCAACATCGAGGTTCTCCATATACTGTGCGGTATGATACAGCTGCTTTCTTACTGTCAGCGCCTTAGCTGCGCTGAGGGGATTTTCACTCGCTCTTGCAAATGATCTTCCGCTGTATATCTTCTGCTCGGACATGAACTTGTTCTTGCCGAGGCGCTTAAGGTTTCTGTCGTAATTACGAAGAAGCGTTGAATTCGTTACTCTCATTTTGTGCTCCTTTCAGTCTTACAGACCAACTCTGCCTGTGCCGTTTATCAGCTTGTCAAGGCACTCGTCAAGGGTGGTCAGCATACGGGAGGAAGCGCTGTACCATTTCTGGTAGTTCAGCATATTGATGCCCTCCTCGTCCATATCAACGCCCGACACCTCATCTCTTGCATCGAGCAGGCTGTCAACTGTTGTAACCGCCGCGTCATAACGGCTCTGATCGTATGTAATGGTCTGTGCCAGACGGTTGCTTATAAAGGAAATGTACTCATAAACATCACCCTGGAAGTCATGCGCGTTGCCGAACTTCAGATCGCCGTTCTCAAACTGCGACAGCAGGTAGATGACGTTCGTGTTCTGCAGCGAAACATTTCCAAGCTCGTCTGTGACCTCGTCGAAGCCGTATCTGTAAAGGCCTGTCATCTCGTCGAGTGTGCGGACCTGACCGATCATTGTGGGATCCTCTATCCAACCCTCGCTTACATGGATGTTGCCTGCTGTGAACACAGCGTCTGCAGGGTCTGTGATGAACATCGCTCTGACAGGATCTTCATCCGCACCATTTGCGGTGTTGAATGTGTTTGCAATGGTCGCTGCGAACTCGTTTACAGCGGACTTGAAGTATGCGATACCATACTCCGCATTCTGATTGCCTGTTGCATACACGCCGTTGCCGTTGAGCATATTCATGTAGCTCTTCAGCAGTCCTGTCTGACAGTTGAGCAGCTCGCCGCTCTCAAAATGGATGATAGCCTGACCGAAATTCTCGTACTCCTCCATGATAAGGGGAGTTGTCTTGAGCTCCTCGCCGTCAAGCACCCTTACGCCTGCGAGATCAACAGTGAACGTTCCGTCAGTATTTTTTGTTACCTCGATATCGCCGTAGTTTGCAAGCTCGTCAACATAGAGGTTGAGCTGATCATACAGCTCGTTGGGGCCGTAGCCCTCAGGGTAGTTGAGCAGCTCCTTGCGGATCCTGTCGTTGAGGATGTTCATATCCTCCAGCAGACCGTTGACATATTCCACTGTATCTTCAAGCTCGAAAACGTATGTCTGCTCTACCTGCTTGAGCTGAGTGTCGTAATCATTCAGCAGTCTGCAAAGGTTGACCGCGGTGTTGCAGGCGAGAGTAGCGACCTCAGAGCTGTCGGGCTTCTCTACCGAGTAATCCTGCAGCGCCTTGAAGAACTGCTCTGTGAAGTACTGCAGACCGTCGGTTTCGAAGTTATCAAGAACATCCTCGACCTCGGTGAGTATCTCAACTGTCTTGTCCGTTTCAGCCTCCAGCGCAACATTCTCGCGGTAGCGCTTGTCTATGTACTGATCTCTGATCTGACTTACGCCGTGAGCGTTTACGCCCTGACCCGTGAGGGAAAGGTTGTTTGTTTCGCTGCACCAGCGCAGGCTCTGATTACCCGACACATACATCGCATAAAGATCAACGCGCTGTCTTGTGTAGCCGATCGTGTTTGTGTTGGAAAGATTGTTGCCTGTGATATCAAGGCTCTTCTGCGCCACCTGAAGTGTGCGCTTTTGTGTTTCAAATCCTAAGAACGTCGGACGCATATATTTTCCTCCTAAACATCGCGGATAACGGTGGAGGCTGTGCCTCTCGTTACCTTTGACGCGTTTCTGTCGTATGTTTCAGGCTTGTTGAGTATTCCTGCGCGCTTCACGAACTCGGTCTGATTGTCCAGCTTGCGCTTGACCACCTCATTCGTGCGCTCGTTCATCTCCCTGATGCCGTCTATCAGCTCGGTCAGCTGTGCGCCGAGCATTTTCATCTTTGGTCTGTAATCCTCGGGCGCTTCTTCGATCTGCTCGCTGAGCTTTCTGTCAGCGATGCCAAGACCCTTGAACAGCTCCAGCCGCTTGTTCTCCAGCGCCTGACTCTTCATGACGTATGCCTGTTCCTCGTTGAGCGAATTGGTAAGCCACTCAAGATCGTCCTCCATTATCTTGGAGTGCTTTTTGAGCAGGAACACCGAAAGCTCTCTGTAAAATTCGCAGTCTATCTCAAGGCACTTGATGACTGCCTGTGCGGTCCTCTCATCCATAGCGGCTTACCCCAGCAGGATGTAGGATGCCAGCTCGCTTGCGGGAATGCCGCTCTCAGCTGTCTGCTGAGCCAGCGCGATATCCTGCTGTGAAGCGTCTGCCTTTATCTCGGCGGAAATGCCGTTTTTAGCCGCCTGAAGTGCGGTCTCGAAACCGAACTCAACACGGTCTGTATTCTTTACCGAAGCGGAGGCTTCTGTTTTCTTTACATTACCGCTGCGATTGGACTTGTATGTCGATACAACTCTGTTGATACCCTTGATTTCCATAGATCATGCCTCCTTAGTGAAAGTATATGAGTAATTCTGCCGCAGGCATATTACTCCCTATATAGATTATCGACAAAACTCCCCGAAACTTTAGCATTTCGGGGAGTTTTTTTAATATTTTTAATGTTTTTTGCGAAAAAGCCATCAACCGAAGAATTTCGCGTATTCAGTGGCATTTGTTGCGCTGTCAGGCGCATTGAAAAGCACATCGCCCACGCTGCCCATGAAAGTAGCGTCCATGCACGAGCCGATGAACGAATTGTTCAGCTTGCCGGGTCCATTGAGCTTGATCGCTTCGCGGTAATCGCTGCCGTCAGGTGTGGGCAGACGATTCTGACAGAAATGCGTGCATACAACACGGAAGTTTTCATCCACCTGCGTATAGAAATAGCCGTTATACACCTCTGCCATACCTACCTCAAGTCTGTCAAGCAGGTAATTTTCAAGCTTGGTCATGGTCTTTGTGGTAGCCATAGTCGTCAGACCTGTGAGCGTGTAGTCGATATGGACATACTGCAGACCGCGCTCTGTCGCATACAGCTCGACAAACAGATATTTGCCTGTCGCTATCTGATTTGCTCCGTCCTTGTACTCTATGTACTTGGTGTCAGCGGCATCGTAGGCAACGAGCGAGCGCTCGGTAAACTGCGCTTTTGTGAATGCAAGCTGCGAAGCCGTCATAAATGTCGCTGCATTGGTGTCTGCCTCGATTATCTTGTTGGAATCCCTGTCAGTAAAGCCTGCCGCAATAAGACCAACGAGCACCGCGATTATTGCAATGACCACAACAAGCTCCACTACCGTAAAACCTTTTTTTCTTTTAAGTGCCGAAAGATACTTAACCATCAAGACCGTCCTTTCATGCCGTTATAAATTACACCTGCCGCCGCGACAAGCGTTTGTCACAGCGAAAAGTGCTATTATTAAAAAACGCTTTTCCAAGCAGTTCTTTAATAATAACACTAATCCCCGACGGCTTGCGCCGCCGAGGACATTGTGTTTAAATTGCTGTTTCAGCCACTGATCACGTTAGATTATGTAGTAGCTGTGCCCTTGCCGAGCTTGGGAGCTGTACCAACGATTGTGGAACCGGAAACGCCTTCCTTCTCATCGAATGCACTTGTTGTTGTGCCCTTGAAATCTGCGAGAGCGGGCATATCGAGAGTAGTAGGGAGAGTTGTAGCACCAGATACGATGGAAACGCCTAAGCACTTGCCGTTAGAGAAGTGAACCTGAGCAACAGAATTCTTAACGTCAGAGAGCATATCCTTCATGTAAGCTGTGTAGTAAGACTCCTTGTCTGTGTCAGTAGTGGAATCTGTACCCCAGTGGTTAACGCCATCCAACCAGTCATCTGCAGTGCCGCCAGAAACGGACCACTTACCGTCTGTACCGATTGTAACAGTCAGAGTGAAATCACTTTCGTCGATCATAGTGATGCTCTTGGAGTTGAGCTTGGTGAGGAAGGATGTTGTATTGTTTCTGATCTGAGCAGCGGACTGGTCAGCGGAAGAAATACGAGAATCCTGAACAACACCGAGCATTGTGGGAACGAGGATAGCTGCGAGAACGCCGATGATAGCGATAACAACTACCAGCTCAACGAGGGTAAAACCCTTCTTGGCCTTGAGAGCCTGAAGCTTCTTTATCATGATAAAGACCTCCTGTAAAAAAATTTTTTATGTATAACCCCAGCGGAGTTATATCCGATGATGAAATACAGACATTTTCTGTCTGTGTTCTAATTATAGCCGATAGTCGCACAAAATGCAAGTGTTTTTCAAAGATTTTTCAAAAAACGCTACATTTTCGTGCAAAAAACAATATTCCGTTGATTTGATTTAGTTAACCTGCACAAATTTTCACATGATTTTCACGCTTGCGGATATTACATATTGTTTTACAGGCTATATATTTAGCGTGTTGTTGTAGCGACACGGCTTGCCGTGCCGCTATTTTGCGAACTTTTTCACCTTTAAAAAGGCGAACGAGAAAGTGCCAGATGCCAGGCACTTGAATGAGGGCTAGGCTTTGTGCCTGCCGTCGTTCAAGTAACGACGCAGATGGTGCTTTATCGTTCGCCTGCGTTTGCCTAAAACTGAAAGTTACACGCCCATATCAAGATATCTCTTATACTCGTTAGGATCCTGACATCTGCCAAGAGCAGTTTCATTGGAGATCTTGCCCATACGAACAAGTCTTGCAAGATCCTGGTCGAGGGTGTGCATTCCGTGCGCCTTACCTGTTGCGATAGTACCGGGGATCTGGTGGATCTTACCCTCACGGATCATCGCGCGGATAGCGTCGGTCGCTGCCAGTATCTCCAGTGCAGCGCATCTGCCCCTGCCGTCAGCGGTAGGAACGAGCGTCTGAGAGATGATACCTACGATGTTGTTTGCAAGCTGCGAACGGATCTGTCCCTGAGAATGGGGAGGATAAACGTCGATGATACGGTCGATAGTTTCCGCAGCACCTGTTGTATGCAGTGTGGAGAATACCAAGTGACCTGTTTCGGCTGCGGTTACGGCAGCGTTGATAGTCTCGAAGTCACGCATCTCACCTACGAGGATAACGTCGGGGTCCTCACGGAGTGCAGCACGCAGCGAGCCTGCGAAGCTGTCAACGTCCTGTCCTATCTCACGCTGGTTTACCATCGACTGCTTATGTGTGTGCAGATACTCGATAGGATCCTCAACAGTGATGATGTGGCAGTTCTTCTGACGGTTGATATGGTCGATCATTGCCGCAAGAGTTGTAGACTTACCTGAACCTGTAGGGCCTGTTACCAGCACCAGTCCACGGGGAGCAAGCGAAAACTCACCGAGTGTAGCAGGCAGGCTGAGGTCTGCAAGAGTGGGGATGTCATTTCTAAGCAGACGGAGCGCAACAGCATGATAACCGCGCTGTCTGTACACGTTAACTCTGTGACGGAAGCCCGAAGTGGACACATACGAGAAGTCGGTGTCAAGACCCTTGGAGATCTGTGACTTGTGCTTGATGGAAGTGATCTGATTGATGATGTTAACGATGATAGGCTCAGTGCAATCGGGGTAGCCGCTCAGCTTTCTGATGGAGCCGTGCAGACGTACTATCGGGGGCAGACCTGCGGTAAAATGCAAGTCCGAGCATCCAAGCTCTCTTGCCTCGTCCAGAATGCGGTTGATGTCCATGATGTTGTTATTACCTTCCACTTTAACTCTCCTTTAGCATATTATTTGATGTCTATTAAAATGCGGAAATGATAAACTTTTTTACGGTATATTTCTTTGCTGTATGCTTTGTCAGCGCGATCTGCCCCCAAAAGGACTAAGTGTGTAGAGCGAAGAAGCAAGCCGCCGACGTACTTTGTGTACGTCAAGGCGTAGCTGACGAAGTGGGTGTGCGCTTTATCAGTGTGTCGCTTCCCGAAAAGGACTGCAAGAAGTGTGCAGATGCGAGGAAGCAAGCCGCCGTCGTACTTTGTGTACGTCAAGGCGTAGCTGACGAAGCGGGTGTGCGCTTTATCAGTGTGTCGCTTCCCGAAAAGGACTGCAAGAAGTGTGCAGATGCGAGGAAGCAAGCCGCCGACGTACTTTGTGTACGTCAAGGCGCAGCTGACGAAGCAGATGTGCGCTTATTGCTGTCCTTTATTTATACGGTGTAGGTTGCCTTTACCAACTCATCCATTGTCGTTCTGCCTGCAAGAACCATCTCAGTAACGTTGTCACGCAGCAGCCTTGTGCCGTTCTTCTTTGCCTGCTCACCGATCTCCTCGGCGGTAGCGCCTGCGGAGATAAGCTCCTTGATATCGTTTGATGTAACGATGATCTCATGGATAGCAGTACGTCCTGCATAGCCCGAATTGCGGCACGCCTTGCAGCCGCCCTTCTTTGGTCTGAAAATGTCTACAGGGCTGGTCTTGCTTACCAGACGGAGATCCGCCTCATCAGTAAGCGTGTACCTCTCCTTGCACTCGTTACACAGCAGCTTTACAAGTCGCTGTGCGATGATGCCTACTACTGAGGACGCAACCATGTACGGTGCAACACCCATATCTACCAGACGGACGATAGTGGAAGCCGCGTCGTTGGTATGCAGTGTAGAAAGCACAAAGTGTCCCGTGATAGCCGCACGGATCGCAATATCGGCAGTCTCACCGTCACGGATCTCACCGACCATTATGATATCAGGGTCCTGACGGAGGATAGAACGCAGAGCCGCTGCAAAGGTCATACCTGCCTTGTCGTTGATCTGACACTGGTTTACGCCGTCGATACGCTTCTCGACAGGGTCCTCAACCGTTACGATGTTAACGTTAGGTTGTGACAGCTCACCGAGCGTAGCGTACAGAGTTGTAGACTTACCTGAACCTGTAGGGCCTGTTACCAGCATAACTCCGTTCGGACAGCGGATGATCTGCTTGTACATCTCATAGTTGTAGTCGGTCATACCGAGGTCGGTGATCCTTCTTGTCTTTTCATCCGCGGACGAAAGCAGACGGATAACGCACTTCTCACCCCATACGCAAGGGATAGTAGATACACGGAAATCCTGCTGAACGCCGTCGATGATCATACTGTAACGGCCGTCAAGCGGAATCCTTCGTTCAGCGATATTCATACCGCCGAGGATCTTGATACGGGTAATGATGGAATTATGGAACGCGATCGGCACCTTCATATCCTGCTCAACAAGCTCACCGTCCATTCTGAAACGGATACGGGTTCTTGTTTTGAACGCCTCGATATGAATATCCGTCGCCTTCAGGCGGAACGCGGTCTCAGCCATCATATTAACGAGCTTTACGATAGGCGCGTTATCAATACGCTCGCCCGACTCGTCAACAGCAGCATCCTGCATAGCCGCCTGCTGCTCGCTGGCAAGCTCATTAACGGCGCTGTCAACGTTCTGCTGCGAGTAGAACTTGCCGATAGCCTCTTCGATAGCTGTCTTTGTGGAGATCTGCGGTATGATCTCCATACCCGTCTGCACTTTAAGCTCTTCGAATATGTAGAAGTTGATAGGATCGTTTGTAGCGACCAACAGTCGATTGTTGTTGATAGCAAACGCGAGAACTGTCTTTTTCCTTGCGGTCTCCTCAGGGATCTTCATAACCGCCTCACGGTTTATCGGTGCAGTAGACAGGTCAACAAAGGGAACCTTAAGTCTTATGGAAAGAGCCTGCGCGAGCTGAGTTTCGGAAACAAGTCCCATCTCCAGCATGATATCGCCAAGCATCTTACCGGGAGTGTTCCTCTGTTTCTCAAGAGCCTCTTCCAGCTGCTTCTCATTGATAAAACCGTTCTCGACGAGGATCTTACCAATAGGTAGGTTTTTGATAGGTGGAGCCATTTTGCCAAATCTTCCTTTCGGATTATTTTACGGGCGTCGCCCGTAAGGTATCGGCACGCGCCGATAAATATATAACTGCGCGGCAATGCAATATGTGCTTTGCCCTTGCAAAATATTTCTATATGTGATAAAATAGTACTATCTTAATTTAGAAAGGGGTCATTTTCATGACGTTACCTGAGATAGTAATATGTGTATTCGTATTCATTTTCGGCTCTGTTATCGGAAGTTTTCTGAATGTGGTGATACTCCGCACTCCGCTGAAGCAATCCATAATCACTGAGCCATCCCACTGCTTCAGCTGTGGAAACAGACTGAAATGGTACGATATGTTCCCCATTTTCAGCTGGCTTATCCTCCGCGGCAGATGCCGCTTTTGTCAGGCGAAGATATCTCCGCGCTACATGATCGTTGAAGCGGTCACTGCTGTGTTGTATCTGCTTGCTTATCTCCGCTTCGGCACTATCGGTGCTTGGCTTGAATTCGGTATCGCCGCTGTACTGTTCCCGATATTGGTCGTTCTCAGCTGCATCGACATCGACCATTTTGAAATTCCGTACTGGTGCAGTCTTACGATAGCTGTTATAGGCATCGTGTCGTTCTTCCTGCCTTACACCATACATAATATCGTATGGTACGAGCGCCTCATTGCGCTGGGTGTTGTTGGTGTGATGTTCGTTCTGCTTGTACTTGTAGGAGGCATGGGCGGCGGCGACCTTCAGCTTATGGCGGGCGCGTCGCTCGTACTGGGCTACAAGGTATTCCCGGGTTTATTCATTGGTATTGTCCTCGGTGCTATCTACGGTATCAGCAAAAAGATCCGCGACCGCAAGGACGAAAAAGCGATCTCTGCTAAGATAGAGCAGTTAGTAAAGGATTGGTATCAGGATCAGCTCGACCGTGATATCGGCTATATACCCGAGGGTCACGAGGATATCATCGTCGGCGGAATCAGCGATGGCGAACCTGATATCGAGTGGGAATTCCTCGATGAGGCTGCTTGGAAAGGCATTCCTGATAAATCCGCATTAAGTAAGGTCATCCGTGAAAACATAACCGATGAACGCGAAGGCGCATTCAGGATATATATCAAAGAAGATCTTGTTGAAAGAGTTAAGTACTCACGCCGAATGGTTTTCGGACCATTCCTTTCGATCGGTATCGCCTCTGCATGGCTTGTCGGCGATATCGCACTGGGCTGGTACATCAGCCTGATCACACTGTGATTTGAACACTATATTAACCGCCCCGCACCGTATGCTGCGGGGCGGTTACTTTGTGTTATTTTACTCCTTTGAGTAAGCGATTTACATAGAAGATATAGATATCCTTGTGTGTATCATCTGCGCCGCCAAGATCCAAGAACTTGATGTAGTAATTTGCATCCTTAGCGCCTGCACGAAGCTGCACCTTGATCTGTCTGAGCTCGCTTATACCCGAGCCATTGAAAACCATAGCCTTGCGATCCTTGTCGGTATATGCCTGAATGGTAGTCTTAAGGACATCCTTGCCCTGAGTTACTGTTGTCGCACCTGTTACAGGGTCAGTTACAGTAAGCATTGCAGGCTCAAACTTGACATTCATGTAAAGATCGTCATACAGACTATCGCTGTACACCTTACCCTGAAGTGCTGCTGTGTTGGAATTGCCTGTAAGAACACTGCTGCCTGTTGTAGCGCCTGGTTTTACAGGCTCTTCGCAAAGAATGTACTGACCATTGACATAACGCAGGCTGATGCAGCCTATATCATGCGTTTTGTTAGTGGGATCAGAGTTCTTCTTGTTGAGGTATGTGAGCATCTGATCAGTAACTGCTGTCACTGTTGCGCTGCCCGTATCATCATAGGAAGCATTGGATACAACAAGTATCTGGCTCGCATTGCGAAGCGACCTTGTGACATACTCCTGCACACAGTTGGATACGTTGCTTGCCGTGATCGACTGCTTCTCATCTTTAAAGGATTCCAGGATCGGCGCGACCACAATGGTCATGCCGCCCAGAAGTATCGCAAGAAGCGCCACCGAAATGATCATCTCGACCAGTGTAAAACCGCTCTTGGTTCTTTTTCCAAATAGTTTCTTTATTGCTTTCATTACTGCCACCTCTTCTTACGATTCAGTGGTCTCAGATTCAGCTGTCTCAGACTCTGTTGTTTCGGGAACCTCAGCTTCCTCCTTGGGGAACGCGCCGAGAACGTTGGGGTGATCGCCTCTCACGGGAACAGGATTGCCCGCAGGATCAGTAACGATATTTCCATATTCATCGTACTTAATGAGTGCGTTTCCGCTGCTGTCCTTCTCAACATACGAATACGGATTGAAGTCATAGGACTTGTTGTTGCTGTTACGAGTGGAAGTGCTGTCCTCGTCACTATATCCAAAGATGTGGTTAGCAGAAAGGTAATACTTCATACCTCTAAGCGCTGTGATGATCGCATTATACTCTGTCTGCTGTGCAGTAGAATCAATGCCCGATGCATTCAGCGACTCAATAGTGCTGAGAAGTGTCTTAGCACGCGCTCTTGCTCCGCCAATCGTATAGGTAGCGCCCGATGCATCTGTGATAGATGTACTGATACTGTCAAGAGGAGTATAAGTAGTTGTACCGTCAGCATTAACAACGATCGCCTGCTCGTCAACGGGGCTTGCAAGCGTCACATAGACACCTACCCAGCCGCCCTGTACAGAGGTCTGCAGGATCGAGCTTTCGTAATTCTGTCTGCCGGATATTCTTACGGAATATCTGGAAGTTGGGATGACCTCGTAACGTGCGGTGGTTGCAGTTGTCCACTTCTTAGGCTCAGCAAAAGTAACGCCCGAGCCTGTTACAGACGCTGTCGCATAGCCGCAGTCAAGCACGCTGTTGCTTGTGCCGAATGTAAGGCGATACTGCAGGAAGTATTTTGCAAGCTCGCCTACCTCAAGAGTTGTGATGTTAGAAGACGTAGCTTCGCTGCCGACATAGGAATCAGCACGAACCTTGATAGCGATGAGATATCTGTTGCCCTGTACATAGGTAAGATCCTTCTGAACATACATCTCTGCGGCGGACAGACCTGTCGAACCATAGAGTC
>SVMQ01000242.1 GCA_015067375.1 Oscillospiraceae bacterium
CTGTTGATGTCCTCCGCGATAAGGCGCGAGAATACCAGCGCCTCCAGCAGCGAGTTGCTCGCAAGCCTGTTTCTGCCGTGTACGCCCGTGTGGGAGCATTCGCCTGCGGCATACAGCCCCTCTATATTAGTAGCACCCTTGCCGTCAACGTTGATTCCGCCCATAAGGTAGTGCTGACAGGGATATATCGGGATAGGCTCCTTTGTCATGTCATAGCCCTTTTCAAGCACCTTGTTGTATATCATCGGAAAATGCGATGTGACAAATTCCGCGCTCTTATGCGAAATATCGAGCCAGAACTCGTCGCTGCCCGTCAGCTTCTGCTCCTCCATGATGCACTTGGAAACTACGTCGCGCGGCGCAAGCTCCTTGCGCTCAGGCTCGTACTTGTGCATGAAGCGCTCCTTGTTGCAGTTGAGCAGGTAAGCGCCCTCGCCTCGCACCGCCTCAGAAATAAGGAAGCACTCGCGGTTCTCCTTGTCAGCATAAGCCGTGGGATGGAACTGCACATAGCTGAGGTTCTTTATCTCAGCACCGAGGTTGTAGGCAAGCTGTATTCCGTCGCCCGTCGCGATAGCGGAGTTTGTCGTGAAGTCGTACACCCTGCCGATGCCGCCCGTTGCGAGTATCACGTTGTTGGCACAGCAATAAACGTGCTCGTTCTCCTCAAGGATATCCGCAAAGAACACGCCGTTCTCGCGCTCTAACCGGCACAGCACGGAGTTGTTGATGACGGTGACGTTTTTCAGCTGCTGCACCTGCTCGATAAGGCTGGTTTCTATCTCAAATCCCGTGGAGTCCTTATGATGCGCGATGCGGCGGCGCGAATGTCCGCCCTCTCTTGTCAGGGAGATGCTGCCGTCGTCCTTGTGGTCGAACTCAACGCCGTACCTGTCCTGAAGCTTCTGAACATCGGTCGGGCCTTGTTCTACAAGGATGCGCACGTTTTCGAGGTTATTCTCATAATGCCCCGCAATAAGGGTATCCTGTATATGCAGCTCGTAGTTGTCGTTCTCCTTGTCCATGACGGCTGCAACGCCGCCCTGAGCGAGTGCGGAGTTGCACAGCGTAAGCTCCTTTTTGGAGAGCATCAGGATGCTCGTATTCTTATCGAGGTTGAGCGCGGCATAGATACCCGAGATACCTGTGCCGACTATCATTACATCAAATCTGCGGAATTTCAAGGCGTTCGTCCTTTCTGGTCTTTTCGGACACGGCAAGCCGTGACCTTTTCACAAACAGCACGCTGAGGTCTGCAATAAAACAGCACGCTGCTCTCTATATTCAAACATAATACGCGGTTATGATATGCTGCTTTTTCGGACACAGCACGCTGCTTTTTCGGACACAGCACGCTGCTTTTTCGGACACAGCACGCTGTTTTTTCGGACACAGCACGCTGTTTTTTCGGACACAGCACGCTGTGTCCCTACTTGACACAAAAATAAAATGCTGATATAATATAGGTCAATGTGTGCATTTTGGTTTGAGTTCCGCACTCACGCGGAACGTTATATGCTACATCCGCCGTTACCGTTGTAGCACAGCGGAAGGAGTATTCAATGGTAAAAGAAGAAAAAGTAATGACAAAAGCTATCTTAGTCAGCGCCGACACAGGCGCTTATGACTGCGAGGCATCAATGGACGAGCTGTCCGAGCTTGCACGCACCGCAGGCGCTGAGGAGCTTGCACGCGTCATCCAGAAGCGCGACGCTTACGAAAGCGCCACCGTCATAGGCGAGGGCAAGCTTGAAGAGGTAAAGGAGCTTTGCACCAACTTAGGCGCGGAGCTGCTGATATTCGACATCGAGCTTACATCCTCACAGATACGCAATATCGAGGAGATAACCGACGTGCGCGTTATCGACCGCACCATGCTCATCCTCGACATCTTCGCCGGCAGAGCCGTTTCGCGCGAGGGTAAGCTTCAGGTAGAGCTTGCGCAGCTGCGCTATCGTCTGCCGCGGCTCATGGGCGTGGGCGCTTCCCTGTCAAGACTGGGAGGCGGTATAGGTACGCGCGGCCCGGGTGAAACTCAGCTTGAAACAGACCGCCGTCACATCCGCCGCCGCATAGACAAGCTCTCAGCCGAGCTGAAGGAGCTTGAGGAGCGCCGCGGCTACACACGAAGCCGCCGCAAAAAGGACAGCGTACAGGTGGGCGCGATAGTGGGCTACACCAACGCGGGCAAGTCCACACTGCTAAATCACCTTACAGGTGCGGGAGTGCTGGCGGAGGACAAGCTGTTTGCAACGCTTGACCCTACTTCCAGAGCGATAGAGCTGCCCGACGGAAGAAGCCTGCTGCTCGTTGACACGGTAGGTCTTATCAGACGTCTGCCGCATCATCTTGTAGAGGCGTTCAAATCAACGCTTGAGGAGGCTGCCTGCGCGGATATCATCATCCACGTCTGCGACGCGTCCGACCCCGAGGCTGCCGAAAAGGCTGATGTAACACTGAAAACTCTCGCAGACCTCGGTGCTGCCGAGATACCCGTCGTGACTGTACTGAACAAGTGCGACAAACTGGAGGAGAACATCCCCGAGAATGACACCACCGTCAAGATAAGCGCGCTCAAAGCGCAGGGCATCGACCGCCTGCTTGACACCATCGCGAAGAACCTGCCCGAAACATCCAAGCGCATGAAGCTGCTGCTTCCCTACGCAAAGGGCGGTCTGACCGCGGTGATACGCGAGAATGGCAAGATATTCAGCGAGGAGTACACCGAAAACGGCATCCTTGTGGACGCGCTGGTGGACAGGCTGAACATCAAGCAGATGAGCGAATTTGAGTTCAAGGAATAATATCGCAAGGGTACAGCGCGCTGTACCCTTTACGCATCTGATATCATATTACGGGGCAGTCCGCTGCCCTGTTTTTTTGCGCTATACGCGGTATCAGCCCTCTAATTTTACCTCTGTGCCGCCGATGGGACGAACAGCCAGAACATGGCAGGAGCCTGCACCGAACACCTTTTCGATGTTCATCTTGAACTGCTGCAGGTCGTCCAGCGGAACGAATGCCTGAATAGTTCCTGCAAAGCCGCCGCCGTGAACTCTTACAGCGCCTTTTCCCGAAAGTATCTGCTCGGACATATAAAGCCCCATAACAAGACCCTGTTCCTCAGGTGCTTTTACAGCAAATACATTCTGGAGATATTTGAACGAGCTGTTTCCGCTTTCGGAAACAAGCTTTAAAAATGCGTTTATATCGCCGTTTCTGAGAGCGGCAGACTCATATCCCACTCTTTCGTTATCGTCAAAGAAATGGAAAGCACGGGCAGCGGCTCTGTCACCGCAAGCCTTTCTGACTTCCGCAATGCTGTCAATAAGCTGCTCCTTGGTAATGTCACGAAGCTCGTTCTTGCCGAAGAATTTAGCAACGGATTTCATTTCCGTAGGAATAGCGGCATATTCGGGGGTAAGGTCTGCGTGATTTCCCTTGGTATCAACAATGCAGAGAGTGTAGCCCGATGCGGCAAAGTCATAGGAAATAGACTCTATAACAGGCTCGCTTGTATCCTTGAAATCAATAGTGATGAAGCCGCCTACAGAGGACGCCATCTGATCCATTAGACCCGAGGGCTTGCCGAAATATACATTTTCCGCAT
>SVMQ01000243.1 GCA_015067375.1 Oscillospiraceae bacterium
TATCTTCCTGCACTTATCCTTAGTGTTGTGGTTGTTACAGCATATACATTCCTTGGCGGTTTCAAGGCAGTTTGCTGGACAGACCTTTTCCAGGGACTTCTTATGTTCCTTGCGATTGTTGTAGTTCCTGTTGCAATGTATAAGGGACTTAGTGCAACAGATTTTGTATGGTCAGATCTTGGCGGTGTTTCACTTGGTGTAACAGAAGGCTTTGGTGCAATGGCAATCGTAAGTGCTATCGCATGGGGACTTGGCTATTTCGGTCAGCCTCATATCCTTGCAAGATTTATGGCTATCAAGTCCAGCGATATGATAAAGAAGTCTCGTATCATTGCGACGGTATGGGTGTTCGTAACTCTTATTGCGGCAGTGCTGGTGGGAATATTCGGCAATATGTGGCTCAATGCTCATCCTGATCTGCTGGAAAAGTTTACGGCACTCGGCGACGCTGAGAAGATCTTCATGTTCATGTCATCCTCGCTGCTTCCCGCTCTGTTTGCAGGAATCGTGCTTGCGGCTATCCTTGCGGCTATCATGAGTACAGCGGATTCTCAGCTGCTTGTTACTGCCTCTGCTGTAACGAACGATATGTTTGCGCTGTTCAAGAAGAATGCAGGCCCTAAGACCCTGATGTGGGTGAGCCGTCTGACAGTTGTTGGCATCTCTGTAATTGCGTACTTTATCGCGCTTGACCCCAACAGCTCCGTAATGGGACTGGTATCCTACGCTTGGGCAGGTCTTGGCGCGGCGTTCGGCCCTGCTATGTTGCTGTCGCTGTTCTGGAAGCGTATGACTATCTGGGGCGCTGTTGCAGGTGCGGTAGTTGGCGGTGCGGCGGTTATCGTATGGGAGAGCGTACCTGTTCTTGCAGGTACAGGTATATACTCGCTGCTTCCCGCGTTCTTCCTTGCGCTTGGCGCGGTAGTCATCGGTTCGCTTGCTACCAAGGTAGATAAGGCTAAGGTGGATGAGCTTTTTGCTAAGGCAAAGTCTGCCGATGTAGACGCTATTTCAGTAGGAAAATAAGGAACTTATAATCAAAAGAGCGGCTTGATGCCGCTCTTTTTGTGTGTTTAAAATCGGAAAAGCTCTCGCTCGTATCGCTCTATTGCATACTCGAACGCATCAAGGCTGTCGATGTTGGTGCTGCCGTTGTCAAGGCGCGTGTCATGGTGGATATCGCGCTCATCCCACACAGCGCTGCGTATCGCATCGATAAGTCTAGGACACTCTTCCGAAACAAAAAATCTGCCTGTTGAGATAAGACGGTTCAGCATATTTATGCGAGTGTTTATCGGTTTTTTGAGCGCGTTGCGCACATCAAGTCTTACTGCACTGCGAAAGCTTTTGACAAGCAGCTGTTCCGCGCTGTCACAATAAGCCGCACAGAGGGTAGGGTGCTGCTGCTTTTCGTGCGCTATGTAGTCAGCAAAAGCCGAGATAAGGCTTTCCGCGGAGCGGTTGCGGCTGTCGTAATACTCTGACAGGACATACACATTGCGGAAGCCGACATCAAATCCGACGTGACAGAATACGCTAGCACTGCCGTTTCCGCCGTAATCCACGCCTACTACTGAGGTCATGAGCCTGTTTCGTTCAAGCTTTTGTGCAAGCTCCTGCACAGTGAGGATACTGCCGTTTGAAAATGTGTCGTATATCCTTCCCTCGGCTGCGACCCATTTCCCGAGAATGAAACGATCATAGAATACGCCTGAAAACTCCGATTTCAGGGCTTGCACATAATCCGTCGGAAGATGCGGATTGTCATCAAGCGTGAACTTCAACGACAGCAGATCGGGCAGTTTTTTATCAAGATAGTCGCGCTTGAGCCAGTGTCCCGGGGTATCGGGATTGGTGGTGGCGAACAGCTTCGCGCCGTCCTCCGATAGTCTTGAGAGAAGCATCGTGAAGAAATCCTCGCCGAACAGCGTCAGCTCGTCACAATATGCGCCGCGAAGCGTCATGCCGCGTATCTTGCCCTCTGAGCCTGCGTTAGCCGCGCCCTCGAGGTATATCTTACGTCCGAATAGCCGTGCTTCCTTTTTGGTTATGCTGTAACGGAAGCAGCTACCGAAAAGCTCTGACATGGGTTCAAGCACATTTCTTTTCAAAGTGGTCAAGGTTTTTCCCGCCATGAGGTATGCCTGCTCTTTCGGGCATTGTGCCACCCAGAAGCTCCACATTATCATGGAGATGTAAGTCTTTCCGCTGCGCACGCTTCCCTCGAAGATGTTAAGACGTTTCAGACCACCGTTTTTCAGCAGGCTGAGTGCCATTCGCTGCTTAGGCGAGAACTCACTCAATGTCGCTCACCTCCGAGTAGGCGCGGATGAGCTGTTCAAGTCTGTCGCTCTCATCGCCTGAGGTGTTCTCGTCCACCATCTCAAACACAAGGCGAAACACCTTTGCAAGCTTTTCAAGGTCTTTTTCCGCGAGCGCGGAGATAAGCTCCTCGTCTGTGATCTTTTTGGCGAACATTTCGCCGAATTTCATAAATGAGCGGTTGTGCTTTTTAAAGAAATCAGCCGCTGTGTACTTTTTAGCCATATTGCCTCCTTTCAGGGATCATCCCCAATTAAAAGGATAGTGCAATACAGTATGAAATTTACTGCAGGATCAAATTCCGTCCAGCACTTCGGATACTATATCAAGTATTACTTCAATGACCGTCAGGATGATATCGCCCTTTGACCTTTTTGGTTGTTTCTTCTTTTTGAACAGCATGGTATTATCCTCCTTTACTGCTTTCTTGCCAATGCGTACTCATCACTGCTATCATAGTAGGGGCAGTTGTAGTTGGCGCCGCTCATGAAGCGATACATCTCGTCCTCATCAAGATTGACGAGGCATACCCAGCAGTCGCACTCCTCGTCGTAGACGTAGTTTGCGCAATCGTCACAGTTAGTCATTTTTCGTCCTCTTTCTTAATAAATATGTTATGGGAAATTGTTCACATAAGCTGACGAAGCCAGCGGTTGCGAAGCAACGAAACATATATTTCAAGGTTCTCGTCGCTGTTCGAAATCTTTGATTTCGGTAACAGCAGAGGTTCTTATAATATATGCTGTCGGAATTTTATTCCGACAAGACAGCGAAGCTGTCAGTTGCGAAGCAACGAAACATATATTTCAAGGTTCTCGTCGCTGTTCGAAATCTTTGATTTCGGTAACAGCAGAGGTTCTTATAAAAAACACATCCCACAGTGCGCAGAAGATGCAGCCTATCGCATAGCACAGCAGGTCTTTCGGGTCGAAAGTCGAGCCTAATACCGTCGCAATTATTCCGCCTTCGGGAAACAGCTCGGATAGCTTAGTCAGCTGCACAAGCTCCACTGCTGCGGCAAACAGGAACACTGCCGCCGACATAAGCGGAAATCGGTCAGGGAACACTATCCTCGCCGCGCTGTACACTACCGCCACGACCAGCACATCGCCGATATACGGGCGCACAAAGCTGTCGTGAACGAACAGTGCTATGCATATCTCTATGCCCAATAAAACGACGAATGTCGCGGCATAAAGTAGCCGCATTTTCAGTCTGCTCATTGCTTGTCCTCCGTTTTTTCAGTGATAGCGCGGAATGCTTACTTTCGTCAATAACACATT
>SVMQ01000008.1 GCA_015067375.1 Oscillospiraceae bacterium
CTTCCGATCTGAGACCACGCCCGATATCATTCAGGCTGTCAAGGACGCAGGCTTCAACGCAGTGCGTATCCCAGTAACGTGGGAGGGTCACATGGATGAGAATTACAACATAGACCCCGAATGGATGGCGCGCGTTAAGGAAGTCGTAAACTACGCTTACGACATAGATATGTATGTCATCCTGAATATGCACCACGAAGAATGGCAATGTCCCTATGCCGACAAGCAGGACGCTATCGCTGAGCAGCTCAAGGCTTGCTGGACGCAGATAGCCGAGGAATTCAAAGGCTATGACGAGCGCCTCATCTTCGAGGGCATGAACGAGCCGCGTTGGAAAGGCACCGAATGGGAGTGGAACGGCGGCAACGACGAGGGCAGAGCCGTTGTAAACTACCTCAATAATGTTTTCGTCGACGCAGTAAGAGCAACAGGCGGCAACAACCAGTACCGCTTCCTTATGATCTGCCCCTACGCAGCAAACAGCGGTGAGCCTGCACTCTCCGCACTTGAAATAAAAGACCCCGAGCGCACCATCGTTTCGGTACACGCGTACATTCCCTACAGCTTTGCACTGGCTGATGACGGCGGCGCAAGATGGGTAGAAACAAAGGCTGTCAGCACACAGGAGATCGACACCCTCGCGGATGTTCTCAACAGACTTTTCGTAAGCAAGGGCATCGCAGTCATCATAGGAGAAACAGGCGCACGCTTACGCTATGTAGACGAGAAGAACGACGCAGGCGAAACGATCACAGTAGCAAACGATGAATATCGTGCCGCATGGGCTGAGTATTTCTTCGGCACATTCAAGGCGATGGGCATCCCCGCTTTCTGGTGGGACAACGGCGCATTCCTCAGCGGCGAAACATTCGGTCTGCTGAAGCGCGGCGCTCTCTACGGCAACGAATGGAAGAATCCCCGTGTAGTCGAGGGCATCATGAAAGGCGCAGGTGTACAGTAATGAGCAGTTTTGTAACCAAACTTACCGCGGTGCTGACCGCATTATCCATGCTTGCAACAGGCGGAAGCTCCTTGAGCGAGCTTGACGCGCTTAAAAACGGCAGCAGCAACGATGATGCCTCCATTTCGACCGAGATAGGAATGTCACCTGTAGACCTCTGTGAGGACATAACCATCGGCTGGAATCTCGGAAACACTCTCGATGCAACCTCAGGCAGCGGACTGAACTCCGAAACCAGCTGGGGCAACCCCAAAGCCACCGAAGAGCTTATCCTCGCTGTAAAAAAAGCAGGCTTCAACGCGGTGCGCGTCCCCACGACATGGTACAACCACATGGACAGCAATTACAATGTTGACGAGGAATGGATGGACAGAGTGCAGGAGGTCGTTGACTACGTCTACGATAACGATATGTACGTCATCCTGAACGTCCATCACGAAAACTGGAACTTCTCCTCTTATGACAATCAGAAGAACGCCGAAAAGATCACCAAGAAGCTGTGGAAGCAGATCGCTACACGTTTCAAGGATTATGACCAGCGCCTTATATTCGAGGGCATGAATGAGCCGCGAATGAGCGGAACTCAGTGGGAATGGAACGGCGGCAATCGTGAGGGTTGGGATGTAGTCAACAGCTTCAACCAGACCTTTGTAGATACCGTAAGAGCCACAGGCGGCAACAATGCAAAACGCTGCCTTATGATACCCTCCTACGCTGCCAACATCGGCGCATTTGAAAAGGGCTTCGTAATCCCCGATGACGATTATATCATCGTTTCCATCCACGCATATACCCCCTACAACTTCGCCATGAACACAGGCGGCGGCGCTACCGACTACTTCGACCCCAACAATTCGAGCCACACGAATGAGCTTACATGGATGTCCAAGCTGCTGTATGACAAGTGCATCAGCAAGGGTGTGGGAGTTATAATCGGCGAGTGCGGCGCTACCGACAAGGGCAACCTTGACCAGCGAATCAACTGGGCGGAATATTTCCCCGCTGTGTTCGGACAGTACGGAATTCCCGTGTTCCTCTGGGACAACGGCGCGTTCGGAACAGGCAACGAGAAATACGGACTTATAGACCGCAGCAGCTGCGAATGGAAATACCCCACATACATCAAAGCACTGGTAAAAGCAGCTAAAAATTCATAATCAACAGATCCTGCGGAGCGATCCGCAGGATTTCGGCGTATAGACGAGACAGAAAAGGAGCGCAATGAGATTTTTTCATATTGGCGATCTGCACATAGGCAGGCAGCTCAACGGTGCAGACCTTACAGACGATCTGCGTCATATTCTTTTCACGCAGATACTGGGCAGTGCTTATCAGCAGTACAAGCCTGACGGACTTATAATAGCAGGCGACATCTACGACAAGGCTTCGCCCTCTGCCGAGGGGGTTGCGATGTTTGACGAGTTCCTGTCGCGCGCCGCGGAGCTGGGGCTGCCTGTTTATGCAATAAGCGGAAATCACGACAGCGCACAGCGCGTAAGCTACGGCAGAAAGCTGTTCTCCGCAAGCGGAGTACACATCAGCGAGCCGTTTTCCGCTGACACTCCCGTCACCGTGCTGTCAGCAGGCAGCATCGACATTGCACTGCTGCCTTTCTTCTCCAGCGAGACCGCAGCCGCCGCATTCCCCGATGATGGGATAGAGAACATGACATCCGCACTGAAAGCTGTGTTCCGTCATGCTCAGATACCGCGTGAGGGAAGGTCCTGCCTGCTCGTGGCGCATCTGTCCGCTGGAAGCGAAAAGGCATCCCCGATAGGCAGCCTTGAATCCACAGACTACCGTGTTTTCGAGCCGTTTGCATATACCGCACTGGGGCATTTCCACACGCCATTCAACGTTGGCGGCCCGACCGTGCGCTACTGCGGCTCGCCGCTGTGCTTTTCGCTCAAAGAGGCACGCTCGCCACAGAAGTATATCGACATCATCGACATCTCGGCAAACGGCGAAGTGGATGTTATCAGCCACCCGATACAGCCGCTTCGCGGAGTTCAGATACTGGAGGACAGCTTCGATACACTGCTGTCAGATAAATACTCACCGACAGACGACTACGTTTTCATCGCCGTAAAAGGCAGCAACGCAGAATCCGACGCAGCACGTCGACTGCTGATAAAATTCCCGAACTGCGTAAGCATAAAATACGACGAGCATCATTCACAAGCAAGCAAGACCGAGGAATATACAAAGCTGGACTTCGACGAGCTTTTCAGCGGCTTCTTTCAGCTTGCTATGGGCGAAACGATAGAACCTGAGCTGCTCAGGACCGCAAGAGCGCTCTTTGAACAAACAGAAAGGGGCATCAAAGCATGATAATCGAAAAGCTTACCCTTTCCGCATTCGGCCCGTATGCAGGTGCCGAAACAGTTGACTTCACCCCGTACATGGGCAAGGTATTCCTTATCACTGGAGATACCGGCGCAGGCAAGACCACGATATTCGACGGCATCACCTACGCGCTCTTTGGCAAGACCAGCGGCTCAGTGCGTGACGAAAAGTCGCTTCGCAGTCAGCACTCCGACCCCAAGACCAAAAGCTACGCAGAGCTTGTTTTTAAAGTGGGCGAGCGCACCTACACCGCCTACCGCGCTACCGAATGCAAAAAACGCTCCGACCACCGCCTGTCTGATGATGTCGGCGGATACTGGGAGCTTAACAGCGAGATAGAAGCCAAGATATACGAGATAACAGGCTTCGATTATGACTCTTTCTGCCGCGTTTCAATGCTGGCGCAGGGCGAGTTTGACAAGTTTCTCAGGCTCAGATCCTCAGAAAGAGAAAAGACCCTGCGAAAGCTTTTCGGCACAGAGCAATACGAGCGCTTCACTTCCCTGCTCAAAGACAGGAACGATGCCCTTAATGCAGAGCTTGCTACACTTCGCCGCGACTTCGACAGAGAGCTTGACGGCGAAGAGCTTGACGACCTGCCCGAGGAGCAGCGCTGCCTTGCAGAGGGCGACAAGGTGCTTTCCATATTGCAGCAGAAAAAGCAGAGCGCATCCGAACTCAGGAACAAAGCCGCTGAGCAGGTCAAGCGTCTTGATAAGAATATCTCCGCGCTTGCCGCGCAGATAGTGGAAGCGCAAAAACATAACACCGCAATAGACGAGCACGCTACGGCATTGAAGCAGCTCTCTGACCTCTCCGAGAAGCAGGACGAGAACGACGCGCTAAAGCAGCGCCTTCTCCGTCTTAGCGCGGCAGCTGAGCTGAAGCCTCAATACGACCGCACTCTTGATATACGCGCAAAAAGCGCGGAGCTTTCGACTGCTCTCACAGCAGCAGAAAACGCGCTCGAGAAAGCACAGGCGTCAAAGAGCCTCGCGCTGCAAGAAAAAGAGCAGGCAGACTGCCTTCGCCCACAGACCGCAAAGCTCGCAGGCGACATAGCTGTGCTAAAGGAGCTGCTGCCGAAATACGACGAAGCAGAGCAAGCAAAACAGGAAGCCGCCGCGCTGCTCCCCAAAAAGGAAAACACCGCGCGCCGCATCGAAGATAACACCGAAGCAAAAGACCGCATAAAGCAACAGCTTTCCGAGCTGTCTGAAAAGCTGACACAGACCGAAAAGACCGCAGCACAGCTCGACATACTGAACGAGCGTTATACTTCATCTGAGAAAAGGCTTACTGATGCCGAGTCGCTGCAGGATAAGCAGGATGTAAGCACTCAGACTATGCAGGAGCTTAACGAAGCCACCGACGCTCACACGATCGCTGCAGAAAGCTGTGACAGCGCCGAGCAGGCATATCACAAGACCGCCGCGGAGTATCATCTGAACGCAGCCGCGCTGCTCGCGCAGAAGCTGAGAGAGCATCCCGAGCTGCCCTGCCCCGTGTGCGGCTCGACCGAGCACAAGCAGCTTGCCGAGGCTTGCGGCAGCGCGCCCTCGCAAAAGGAGCTGGAGGCTGCCGAAAAGCAATGGAAAAAGCAAATGAAGCTGCTGAAAAGCGCCGAAAAGGAGCTTAACTCTATCAAAGCGCAGTACATGGGATGCCGCGCAAAGGCAGAGGATAAATATTACACGCTGTTCGGTGAAAAACTACCTGAAAAGAACGCGCCGCAGAACATTTCCGATATGATAAGCGAAATAAACACGCAGCTTGCGCAGATAGAAACCGAGCTTGTTTCGGCAAAGAACGCTGCCGTGCTGATACCGCAGATCAAAGCGGAAATAACCAAGGCACAGGATGAAGCCGCACGGCTCGAAAAGCTTGCGCAGCAGCTCGAAGCAGACCTGTCGCAGCTGAACGCAGACTATGCCGCAAAATGCGCAGTAGCCGAGGAAAAGGCAGCCGCTCTAAACGGCACACGCGATGAAACGCTGCAGCGCATCGAAGCACTGCAAACAGAACACGACAACATCGAAAAGCGCATCTCAGACGCAGCAGAAGCCTTGTCCGCTGCCGAAAAGCTGTATACCGCTTGTATATCTGAAGAAAGCTCACTGAAAGCTCAGCTTACTGACCTCGAAAAGCAGCTTGCCGCTGCAAATGCGGAGCTTGATACACTGCTTTCAGATAATGAATTTGCCGACGAGGATGAGCTTGCCGCTCACTTCACCGACAGGTCAGAGCGCGACCGCATACAAGCGCAGTTGGACAGCTATTCGCACAGCCTTTCAGAAGCCAAAACAAGACTTGCGGTGTGCGAGGAAAAATTGCCTGCCGACCGCACAAAAAAAGATATCGAAGCTCTGCAGCAAAGCACTGCAGCACTTGAGGATGAGCGCCGTCAGCACCGCGCCTCTGAAAGCGCAGCGCTGTCCGAGCTTGAGCGCCTGACCGCAAAGCTTGCGCGTCTGGAAACGCTGCTTGGCGAAAGCTCTGACAAAGCAAGACAGGCGTCAGAGATGTCAAGGCTGTACCGCGCCGCGGCAGGTCAGGGCGTGAACAAGATAAGCTTCGAGCGCTACATTCAGGGACAGCTCTTCGACCGCGTGCTTGACCGCGCAAACGAACGACTTTATCACATGAGCGACGGGCGTTACCGCTTCGACAGACGTCTTGTCAACGAAAACGCGCGTTCTACCGCAGGACTTGACATAAACATCATCGACAACAATATCGGCTCAGGCCATGCGCGTGATGTATCTACATTGTCGGGCGGCGAGAGATTTCTCGCATCCTTTGCGCTGGCGATAGGACTGTCGGACTTCGCACTAGAACAGGGACACAGCCGCCGCTCTGACGTACTTTTCGTGGACGAGGGCTTCTCAGCGCTGGACGATAATACATTCGAACTGGCACTGGAGGTCATAAACAAGATCTCCGACAGCAGCCGCATGGTCGGTATCGTATCTCATGTAAACGAGATAAGACAGCGCTTCCCCGACCGCAGGATATTCATCCGCAAGGGACGGAACGGAAGCCATATAGAATAACATAATATCGGAGGAACACAATTGCTAAGGCTTGCAAGATATCTTAAACATTTCAAGCTGCACGTTTCGCTGGGGCCTGCGTGCAAGCTTATCGAGGCCATATTTGAGCTTATAGTACCGCTCGTTATGGCAGACATAATCGACAACGGAATACTCGCCGAAAAAGAGGATGTCATCTGGCAGGGCGGTGTGAAGCTGATCATTTTCGCAGTATGCGGTCTGTCATTCACGCTGGTGTGCCAGTATCTAGCGTCCGTCGCTTCGCAGGGAGTCGGCACACTGCTGCGCCGCGACCTTTACTCGCACATAAATTCGCTCTCCTACAAGGAGCTGGACAGGCTCGGCACACCTGCTCTGGTAACTCGCATCTCCAACGATGTCAATCAGGTGCAGACCGCCGTTGCGATGCTCATACGCCTTGTGATAAGAGCGCCGTTTCTCGTAATCGGCGCGACCGTAATGGCTATGACCATCGACCTTAAACTGTCGCTGATCTTTTTCGGCAGCATGGTCGCTATAATTGCGATAATGTACCCTGTCATGACCGCTACGGTAAAGCTGTTCAAAAAGCAGCAGAAAAGCCTTGACGGAATCTCACGCATAACCCGCGAAAACCTCTCAGGTGTGAGAGTGGTACGCGCCTTCGCAAGGCAGGAGCACGAAAAGCAGCGCTTTGAAGAAAGCGCAGAGGAATACCGCGAATTCGCACTGAAAGCAGGCCGCGTGAATGCACTGCTCAATCCTGCAATATTCGTTGTTGTGAACGTTGCATATCTGCTTATCGTATATTTCGGCGGCAGCATGGTATCGGTTGATGGATTGACTCAGGGTCAGGTCATCGCGCTCGTAAACTACATGACGCAGATATCGCTTGCACTGGTGGTAGTGGCTAACCTTGTGACTATCTTCACAAAGGCGGCAGCCTCCTCCCACCGCATCAATGAGATATTCGACACAGAGCCAAGCGTTGTCGGAGCACAGACTATGCCGACGACCGACAATACCGCTCCCGCAATAGAATTCAGGGATGTCAGCTTCTCCTACCTCGACGGCGAGGGTGCGGAAAAGTCCCTTGAAAACATCAGCTTCACGCTCGGCAAGGGAGAGGTGCTTGGCATAATCGGCGGCACAGGCTCAGGCAAATCCACGCTGGTCAATCTGCTTGCGCGCTTCTACGATGCAACAGAGGGTAATGTACTGATAAACGGCGCTGATGTCAGGGACTATCCCGACAAGGTGCTGCGCAGGATAGTCGGCATCGTACCTCAGAAAACGGAGCTGCTCAGCGGCTCGCTGCGCGAAAATATGACCATGGGCAGGAACGACATAACAGACGACGCTGTATTTGCCGCCCTTGAAACAGCACAGGCAAAGGAATTCACAGATAAGCTCGACGGCGGCCTTGACGCGCGCGTGCTTCAAGGAGGAAAGAACTTCTCAGGCGGTCAGAAGCAGCGTCTTGCTATCGCGCGAGCTGTTGCAATGTCCCCTGAGATACTTATACTTGACGACAGCTCCAGTGCGCTCGACTACGCAACAGATGCAGCGCTGCGAAAGGCGCTCAAAAAGCTCGATATGACCTGTGTTATCGTATCACAGCGTGCCAACAGTATCCGCCATGCCGACAAGATAATCGTGCTTGATGACGGTATCGCAGAGGGCATCGGCACTCATGCACAGCTGCTGCGCGAATGTGAGGTATACCGCGAGATATGCCTCACCCAGTACACCGAGCAGGAGCTTGAAGAACAGGAAAAGGAGGGATAAGCAGTGGCAAAACAGAATAAAAAAGGTGCGCTGCTGCGTATCCTCAGATATGTAAAGCCACAGCTGTGGCTGGTAGCTATAGCGCTTGTGTGTGCAGCCGCAAGCGTGCTGCTGTCGCTGTATACGACCGTACTTGTCGGAGAGGCGGTAGACTGCATCACCGCAACAGGCGCGGACTTTGACGCTATGTACCCGATACTGGTGCGCATAGCTATAATAATTCCACTGGTCGCTATCTTCCAGTGGCTGATGTACTTCTGCACCAATGCCATAACCCATCGCACGGTAAAAGCACTTCGCACTGATGCATTTGCACAGGTTCAGAAGATACCGTTGTCCTACATCGACGTCAACGCGCACGGCGATATCATAAGCCGCGTAGTAAATGATGTTGACGCAGTGTCAGACGGACTTCTGCAAGGCTTCCAGCAGCTTTTCACAGGACTTGTTACCATTATCGGCACACTGTGCTTCATGCTTTCGCTGAATATACAGATAACGCTCGTCGTAGTGCTGATCACGCCTGTTTCCTTTGCAGTGGCGGCTGTTATCTCAAAGCTGTGCTTCAACAAATTCCGCGAACAGTCCAAGCTCAAAGGCGAGCTTACGGGCTTCATCGACGAGCATATCGGCGGTGTTAAGCTGGTAAAGGCTTTCGGCTATGAGCAGGAAGCACAACAGCATTTCGATGACATCAACGAGCGCCTTAACATCTGCGGCAGACGCGCGCAGTTCTATTCAGCACTGACAAATCCCTGCACGCGCTTTGTAAACTCGCTCGTTTATGCAGGCGTAGGTGTATTCGGCGCACTGAGGGTAATGACCTCGGGCGGTGCTTTCTCCGTCGGTGCGCTGTCCTGCTTTTTGCAGTACGCAAACCAGTACACCAAGCCGTTCAATGAGATATCGGGAGTGATCACCGAGCTGCAGAATGCGATAGCCTCCGCGGGCCGCATCTTCGAACTTATCGACGAGCCGGCAGAGATATCCGATGAAAACAATGCCGTTCTCAGCGAATGCGACGGTAACGTCGTACTGGATGATGTAAGCTTCTCCTATGTCCCCGAAAAGCCGCTTATCGAAGATCTGACGCTCAACGTTAAGAGCGGTCAGCATATTGCAATAGTCGGCCCCACAGGCTGCGGAAAGACCACACTGATAAATCTGCTGATGCGCTTCTATGATGTAGTATCGGGCGAGATACGGGTCAGCGGTTCTCCTATAAAGACCCTCACCAGAAACAGTCTGCGCAGCAATTTCGGTATAGTGCTGCAGGAAACATGGCTGTTCAAGGGTACAGTACGCGAGAACATCGCCTACGGCAGACCCGACGCGTCCCTTGAAGAGGTCATAGAGGCAGCAAAGGCGGCTCATGCACACAGCTTCATCCGCAGACTGCCGCAAGGCTACGACACCGTTATCAGCGACGGCGGCGACCTCTCACAGGGTCAGAAGCAGCTTCTCAGCATCGCAAGAGTAATGCTCACACTGCCCCCCATGCTGATACTGGACGAGGCTACATCAAGCATCGACACGCGTACTGAGATGCGCATCCAGAGCGCCTTTGACAGGATGATGAAGGGCAGGACCAGCTTTGTCGTGGCGCACCGCCTTTCCACCATCCGCGAGGCAGACTGCATACTTGTCATGAAGTCGGGTCATATCGTCGAACAAGGCACTCATAATGAGCTTATGGCAAACGGCGGATTTTATGCTCAGCTTATCAACAGCAGACAGGAAAACGCGTGATATTATTCTGCATAAGGCTTTCCGTTATCGGGAAGCCTTTTTTATCCATTAAATACTACACATATTTATATGCTTAATTAACACTTGTATTTTTTGCACAGATATGATATAATAAAAGATAATCGCTTTGAATACCAGAAAGGATGACGATAATGAAGCGTGTAGGACTTGACATCGGCTCAACAACTGTCAAGGTCGCAGTTATCGGCGACAACGGAGAGCTGTTGTACAACCAGTATAAAAGACACTTTTCTGACATAAGAAAAACCGTATCGGAGATCATCGCAGACGCGGGCAAGCAGCTTGCAGGCGAAAATGTACTTATTGCTGTTACAGGCTCGGGCGGTATCTCGGTCGGCAGATGGCTCGGCATACCGTTCGTGCAGGAGGTTGCAGCAGGCACGAATGCCATCCGCAAGCTTATTCCGCAGACGGATGTTGCCATCGAGCTTGGCGGTGAGGACGCTAAGATAACCTACCTCACAGGCGGTCTGGAGCAGCGAATGAACGGCACCTGCGCAGGCGGCACAGGCGCATTCATCGACCAGATGGCGGCGCTTATAAACACTGACATCGGCGGTCTTAACGAGCTTGCAAAAAAGCACACCACCATATACCCCATCGCATCGCGCTGTGGCGTATTTGCAAAGAGCGACATCCAGCCGCTGCTGAATGACGGCGCAAAGCGCAGCGACGTTGCCGCTTCCGTGTTCCAGTCGGTAGTAAACCAGACGATAAGCGGACTTGCCTGCGGCAAGCCCATCAAGGGAAACGTAGCTTTCCTCGGCGGTCCTCTGCACTACCTTTCAGAGCTAAGACAGCGCTTTATCGAAACGCTGGAGCTGAAGCCTGAGAACATCATCTTCCCCGAAAATGCGAACCTGTTCGTTGCAATGGGCTGTGCGCTTTCTGACGAGAGCGAGGAGATGTACTTCGACGCGCTCGTTGCAAAGTCCGAGCTGCTTGAAGAAAACCAACTTCGAGAGGTAGAGCGCCTTGAACCTCTGTTCAAGGATGAGGCAGAGCTTGAAGAATTCAAGTCGCGCCATGCAAAGTCAGTTATTCCCACAGCGGACATCTCTGCACATACAGGCGCGTGCTATCTCGGTGTTGACGCAGGCTCTACCACAACTAAGGCTGTCCTGCTGAACAAGGATGCCGAGATACTGTACAGCTACTACGCGGGCAACGGCGGCGACCCGCTCAAGTCAGTTGTCGGCATACTTAAAGAGATATATTCCCTCATGCCTGATGGCTCTTACATAGCAAAGGCCTGCACCACAGGCTACGGCGAGCATCTTATCAAGGCAGCTCTCGGCGCCGATTTCGGTGAGATCGAAACAATGGCGCACTATAAAGCGGCTGACAAGCTGCTGCCCGGCGCTGAGTTCATTCTCGACATCGGCGGTCAGGACATGAAGTGTATGATCGTTAAAAACGGCGAGATAGAGAGCATCCAGCTTAACGAAGCCTGCTCCTCAGGCTGCGGCAGCTTTATCGAGAACTTCGCAAATGCACTGGGCATGACATCCGCCGAGTTTGCAAAGCTTGGTCTTACAGCGGAAAATCCCGTTGACCTCGGCTCTCGCTGCACGGTATTCATGAACTCCCGTGTAAAGCAGGCGCAGAAAGAGGGCGCGACAGTTGCAGATATCTCCGCAGGTCTGTCCTATTCCGTAGTAAAGAACGCGCTGTTCAAGGTAATAAAACTGCGCGACACCTCAACGATGGGCGAAAAGATAATCGTACAGGGCGGTACGTTCATGAACGACTCCGTGCTGCGCGCATTTGAGCTTATCTGCGATAAAAAGGTCATCCGCCCCGACAAGGCAGGACTTATGGGCGCATACGGAAGTGCGCTTATCGCTATCCAGCGCGATGACGGCACAGGCTCGACCATCGCAAAGGCCGACGCACTGGAGGGCTTCAAGGCTGAAAAGACCACTGCACGCTGCGGAAAATGCTCCAACAACTGCCTGCTGACCATCACGAAATTCCCCGACGGAAAGCGCTACATAAGCAACAACCGCTGCGAGCGCGGTGCAGGTAACGTTTCGGGTGCAGAAAAGCTTCCCAACCTGTTCGACCATAAATATCACCTCTTATTCGACCGCGATAGCCTGCCCGAAGCGACCGCAAAGCGCGGCGTTATCGGTATGCCTCGCGTGCTTGGAATGTACGAGAACTACCCGTTCTGGCACAAGCTGTTTACAGAGCTTGGTTTCAGCGTAAAGCTGTCGCCCAAGTCCTCGCGCGAGATATACGACCGCGGTATCGAAACCATGCCGTCCGAGTCCGTATGCTATCCCGCAAAGCTTGCGCATGGTCATATCCAGGCGCTCATCGACGACGGCATTAAGCTGATATTCTACCCCTCGCTGCCCTACGAAATGGGCGAGCAGAACGGTGCAGACAACCACTACAACTGCCCCGTTGTCGCAACATACAGCGAGGTAATTAAGAACTCCGTACCCGAGCTTCGCAAGGATGTAAAGTTCATGAATCCGTTCCTGCCCATCTTCCACGAAAAGAGAATGGCAGAGCGTTTGTTTGAGGAGTTTACCAAGGAGCTTCCTCAGTTTGGCATAACAAAGGCAGAGATCACTTCCGCGCTGCACGAAGCCTACGAAGAGGATGCTTCGTTCAAGGCAGCGGTACGCGCAAAGGGCGAGGAAACACTGAGATTTCTTGAGGAAAACGGCAAGCTTGGCATAGTCCTTGCGGGCCGCCCTTACCACGTTGACCCCGAGATAAACCACGGTCTGCCCGAGATGATAGCTGGCTACGGCTACGCTGTACTTACAGAGGATAGTATCGCTCATGTCGAGAGCATAGTGCGTCCCATCCGCGTAGTTGACCAGTGGACATATCATACAAGACTTTACGGCGCGGCTCACGTTGTGGGCAAGCGCGACTACCTGGAGCTTGTCCAGCTTAACAGCTTCGGCTGCGGACTTGACGCGGTGACCACCGATCAGGTCCAGGAAACACTACGCAGCTTCGGCAAGATGTACACCTGCCTGAAGATCGACGAGGTAAACAACCTCGGTGCGGCAAGGATACGTCTGCGCTCACTCATCTCCGTTTCCGAGGAGCGCCGTCGTCACGGTTACACGCCCGTGCAAGGTCATGTCGGCTACATCCGTCAGCCCGAATTCACTAAGGAGATGCGCGAAAAGCACACCATCCTTTGCCCTCAGATGGCGCCTATCCATTTCGATATGCTGGAGGCGGCATTCCGCCACAGCGGCTATAATGCAATTATATTGACAGACTGCTCAAAGTCCGTCGTAGACGAGGGTCTGAAATACGTTAACAACGACGCGTGCTACCCCTCGATACTCATCGTGGGACAGCTTATCCACGCGCTCAACAGCGGTAAATACGACCTCAACAACACCTCCGTCATGATAACCCAGACAGGCGGCGCATGCCGTGCGACGAATTATGTCGGAATGTTGAAAAAAGCGCTCAAGGACGCCGGCTTCGGTCATATCCCGCTCATCTCCCTGAATATAGTAGGTCTTGAAAAACAGAGCGGCTTTAAGCTTAGCCTTGACCTTGCAACAAGAGCGATCATGGCTATCGTATACGGCGATGTGCTGCAGCGCTGCTTGTACAAGGTGCGCCCCTACGAGATCGAAAAGGGCAGCGCAAACGCGCTTTACGAGAAATGGCGACTGCATCTGCGCGATGAACTCAAGTCGCTGTCGATAAGCCGCTTCAACAAGAACATCAGAAATGTCGTTAAGGAATTCCTTGAATTCCCCGTGCTTGACATCAAAAAACCAAAGGTCGGACTTGTCGGCGAGATACTCGTAAAGTTCCACCCTATCGCAAACAACAATATCATCGGACTGCTTGAAAACGAGGGCTGCGAAGTAGTCGTACCCGATCTCATGGGCTTCTTCTACTACATCTGCTCTCACGGAAAGACAAAGCGCGAGCTGCTGTACACCACAAAGAAAAAGGCGTTTGCCGAAAATTCCGCGGTAAAGCTGCTGCGATTTATGGAGGGCAGCTACCGCAAGGCAGTAAAGGGAACAAAGTTCGGCTGCCCCGGTGACATCTTTGAAATGCGCGAATCTGTTCGCTCCATCGTATCTCCCGGTAACTTTGCGGGCGAGGGCTGGTTCCTCTCTGCTGAGATGCTGGAGCTCATCCACGAGGGCGTACCCAATATCGTTTGTATGCAGCCGTTTGCCTGCCTGCCTAACCACGTTACAGGCAAGGGCGTTATCGGCGAGCTTCGCCGTCAGCACCCCGAATCGAACATTGTCGCAGTAGACTTTGACCCGGGCGCATCCGAGGTAAATCAGGTCAACCGCATCAAGCTGATGCTGACGCAGGCTTACGCCAACGCAGGCATCAACCGCAAGGATGTGGTAGTAAGCGACAGGTACTCCGAGCTTGCGGATACCACCATCTGACCCCGTGCGCGTTGTGGCAGCGCACATCCCTGACAGCTTAATTACAGAAAGGACATCATTATGGCAACAACAAAATTCACAACCGAACAGAAAGACGACAAGGGCTTTAAGCCGCTTATAATCGCAGGTCTTATCATCGCTATCGTCATCGTGCTGCTGTTCAACTGCTTCTCCGTTGTAAACGAGGGATTTATCGGCGTAAAGTATCAGTTTGGTAAGATAGTTGACAGCGACCTCACCGCAGGTCTTAACTTCCACATCCCCTTTATCGAAACTATCGAGCAGGTAGACACCCGTGAGCAGATATATTCCGTGCAGACCGATGCCTACACCAGCGACACACAGACCGTAAATACGCTTATCCTTAAAGTAAACTACTGCTACGACAGCGGCAAGCTTTCCGAAATAATCCGTCAGATCGGTATCAGCAACGTTGAAACAAAACTGCTCGTTCCCAACGTAGCAAAGATAGCAAAGGATGAGATCGGCAAAGTGCAGGCTGAAAAGCTGGTACAGAACCGCTCCGACGTGCAGAACGCTATCTACACCTCCATCAAGGAAACTCTCGCACCTCAGGGCATTATCGTAACTGCTTTCGCTATCGAGAATCTGTCCTTTGACGACGCTTTCGAGCAGTCCATTCAGGCTAAGGTGATCGCAGCACAGGACGCTCTGAAAATGCAGAACAAGACCGCCGAAAAGGAAGAAGAGGCAAAGCAGAAGGTCATCGCTGCGGAGGCTGACGCGGAAGCACAGAAGCTCACCGCAGAGGCAGAGGCTTACGCGATCCAGGTAGTACAGGAGCAGATCGCAAAGTCCCCCGAATACATCGACTACCTCAAGATCAGCAACTGGAACGGTGTTCTTCCCCAGGCTATCGGCACAGAGGTAAACCCCTTCATCGCGCTTGACGGCAACACAACGACAACTGCCGGCACCGCTACCGCAACGACCACACCTGCTACAGCAGAGTAACTTAACATCACACTGAAACGAACGGGTTGGCGGAAAGACCGTCAGCCCGTTAATTCACTATCTCCCACAACAAAATAAAGGACGGTAATTATTTTGGATTACATTTCACTGAAACAGAATGCACTCAACGCTTTTTTTGCGCGCACAAACGAGATGCAGCGCAAGGCTATATTCAAGGTAAACGGCGCAGTGCTTATCATAGCTGGCGCGGGCAGCGGAAAGACCACCGTGCTGTGTAACCGCATCGCAAACATGATGCGCTTCGGCAACGCTTTCAACGACACCGAGGTGCGCGGCATCACTCCCGCAGAAGAGGAATTCCTCTATCAGTTCCCTGCCCTTGAAAAGACTCCCGAAAACGCGCAGAAGCTTGCCGATATTATCTCCGTTGCCCCTGTCGCACCGTGGAATATCCTCGCTATCACGTTCACCAACAAAGCAGCAAGCGAGCTTAAAGAGCGCCTTATCTCCATGATAGGCGAGGAAGCCGAAAAGATAAACGCTTCTACATTCCACTCTGCCTGCGTCAAGATACTGCGCAGAGAGATAGAGCATCTCGGCTACAAAAGCAGCTTCACCATCTACGATGAGGACGATGCCAAGCGCATAATCAAGGACGCTATGAAAAAGCAGGGCATCGACGAAAAGGTATTCAATCCTCGCGTATTCAAGAGCATCATCTCCCGCTGCAAGGACAAGATGATATCCGCAGCAGAATTTGCGCAGACCGCAAACTCCTCGCTCGATGTAATGGACAAGCGCGCCGCTGATATCTACAAGGATTATCAGAGCGCACTGGAAGCCGCAAACGCGGTGGATTTCGATGATATAATCTGCCTTACCGTCCGCCTTTTTGAGGAAAATCCCGATGTGCTGAAGCACTATCAGAACCTGTACAAATACATCATGGTGGACGAGTATCAGGACACCAACGTTGCGCAGTATCGTCTTATCTCCCTGCTTGCAGGCGGCAGCGGAAACCTCTGCGTAGTAGGCGACGATGACCAAAGTATCTACCGCTTCCGCGGCGCAACCATAGAAAATATCCTCAGCTTTGAAAAGCAGTACAAGGGCTGCGAGGTCATCCGTCTGGAGCAGAATTACCGCTCCACTGAGAACATCCTCAACGCCGCAAACGCTGTCATCCGCAACAACAAGCAGCGCAAGGACAAAGCACTGTGGTCACAGCTTGGCGAGGGCGAAAAGGTACTCTGCCACAACTTCGAGAGCGAGATAGCAGAAGCAAAATTCATCGCTGATACTATCCTTGAGGGCACAAAGGACGGCAAGAAATACTCTGATTTCGCGCTGCTGTATCGCAACAACGCACAGTCCCGAAGCTTCGAGAATGCTCTGGCGCGCTCAGGTATTCCATACAAGATAGTCGGCGGAACGCGCTTCTACGACCGCAAGGAGATAAAGGACATAATGTCCTATCTCGCCTTGCTCAACAATCCGTTTGATTTCGTGCGTTTCCGCCGCATAATCAACGAGCCAAAGCGCGGAATCGGCGACGCCACCATAGACGAGGTAGTACGCATTGCAGAGGGTCTGCGCATCTCTCCACTGGAGGTCTGCCGCGACGCTTCGCAGTACGACACCTTAGCACGAAAGGAAAAGGTGCTGAAGGCTGCCGCAAACCTCTTTGACGAGCTGGACGAGCTTGCAGACGAGCTGCGCCTTGACGAGCTTATCGAAGCAGTCGCAACAAAGAGCGGCTATATACAGGCGATGCAGGCTCTTGGCGACGAGGGTGCTGCGCGCATTGACAACATAAACGAGCTTAAATCCAACGCCCTCGCACTTCTTGAGGAAGATGATACGATAACCCTCCCTGATTTTCTGGAGCAGGTAGCTCTCGTGTCTGACCTTGACAGCTATGACAGCGACAGTGACCGCGTTTCGCTGATGACCATGCACAGCGCAAAGGGTCTGGAATTTGATACAGTATTCCTTGTTGGCGCTGAGGACAATATCTTCCCAAGCTACCGCAGCCTTGGCGACAACGCTGAGATGGAAGAGGAGCGCAGGCTCGCTTATGTTGCAATAACCAGAGCAAAGCGTATGCTGTACGTTACCCACACGCAGTATCGTATGCTGTATGGTCAGACGATGCGCAACAAGCTCTCCACATTCATCCGCGAGATACCCGAGGAGCTTATCGTGATGAAGGGCTACAAGCCCAAGGCAGCCACAAGCACCTGGACAAAGCCGCAGAAGCCCGATTACCTCGCAGCAGAGGCAGCAAAGAAGCCGACCATCCCCAAGCCTATCGTGAGCGGTGTTGCGTTCAATGCAGGCGACAGAGTGCGCCACAACGTATTCGGAGAGGGTACTGTCACCGAGGCAAAGCGCATGGGCAACGATACGATGCTGTCCATCAATTTCGATACAGCAGGCGCAAAGAAGCTTATGGCGAATTTCGCAAGGATAGAAAAGGTGTAAGTGAGCAGAGTTTGATGGAGGTGCCGATATGTTGATATATTCCATTATTATGTTTTTAGCAGCTGTGCTCTTAATAATACCGAGTGTAGCGATATATAATGGCAAAACCGATCTTATTCATTCTTACCATCAAACAAAAGTTGTAGATAGAATTGCCTACGGAAAAGCCTTTGGAAAGGCATTGTTTGTTCTCGCAGCTGCACCGCTGGTCAGTGGTATCATTGGTTTACTGGGTGATTCCGATATGATAGCATTGATCGCTGTTGTGATACTTATTATAGGTTTAGGTATTGGAATAGGTTGCATTGTTGCAGTGCAAAACAAACACAATAAAGGAATATTCTGAATCCCACTCTACCATTCAATTATTATGGAGGTACACCATGACACTTATTTTAGTAGCCGACAACGACTGGGCTATCGGCAGAAACGGCGACCTTTTGGCGCGTCTTCCAGCGGATATGAAGCGCTTTCGCGAGATAACGACGGGGCATACTGTAGTTATGGGTCGCAAGACCTACGAAAGCTTCCCGAAGCGTCCCCTCCCCGACCGTGTAAACTGCGTTATATCTCGCTCTGAAACAGCAATAGAGGGTGCAGAGGTATTCGGCTCTATCGAAGCTTTTCTCGAATACGCAAAGGATATAAAGGACGAGATATTTGTCATCGGCGGCGGCGAGATATACCGTCAGATGCTCCCATACTGCGACAAGGCATACATAACACGAGTGTATGAAAACTTCGGCGGAGATACGTTCTTCACTGATATTGATGCACTGCCCGAGTGGGAGGCTGTCGAGGCATCCGAGCTTATAGAAACAAACGGCTACAACATCCGCTTCATCAACTATGTGCGAAAGGACGAGCCGTGACAAAACAGCAGTATATCGAGCATTGCCGCTCCATCCTCAGCGCAGAGGTAGACCAACCGTTTGACGAGGATTTCGATACATGGGTAGCGCGGCACTCTGACAACCGCAAGTGGTTTGCGCTGATATTCGATGTCAAGGGCAGACCCGCTGTAAACCTGAAATGTGACCCTATGGAAGCCGACTTCCTGCGCAGCGTATACGAGGGCGTTACCCCAGCCTATCACATGAACAAGACCCACTGGAATACTGTCTATTTTGACTCAGACGTGCCTGACGAAGAGCTTGTGCGCATGACAGAAGCCAGTTTTGCGCTGACCAAGACCAAGAAAAAAGGAAAATAACTATGCCATTTTCACAGCAGTCTATAGACTTTTTATTTGAAAACCGCCTGCACGACAGCAAGTCGTGGTTTACCGAGCATAAAGCAGACTATGATAGCCTTGTAAAGCAGCCGATGGCGCAGCTTGTGCTTGACCTTGCGCCCACAATGATGAAGATAGATAAGTATATCATCTGCGACCCGAAAAAGATATCGCGCATCTACCGCGATGCAAGGATGCACCCCGATTCCATCTTCCGTGATCATATCTGGTACAGCTTCGGTCGTCCGCGTGACGCACGCAATCCTGCGCCTGAATTTTACTTTTCGATAGGCTCAGGCGGCATGAGCTTCGGCTGCGGCTACTACTGCGCAAGACCTGCGGTGATGCAGGCGGTGCGCGAGCTAATATTATCGGATGACGACAGCTTCAAAGCCGCTTTTCTTGCCGTTAAGAAGCAAAAGAGCTTTCAGCTTTTCGGTGAGCCGTACAAGCGCAACCGTTACCCCGACCAGCCGCCCGAAAAATGCGACTGGCTCAACCGCCGCGGTCTGGGACTTTCAAGCGAGCTTACCGACCCCGAGATAATGTTCACCGACAAGCTTGCAAAGCACATCGCAAGGGAGTTCAAGAAGATAGCGCCTGTATACGACCTGTATATGAAAGCAGAACTGCTTGCAGCACAGGCTGAATAACAGTAATATTTCCGCGGACAGCTTCATATTTATTGGACAAAGCCAAAAGGAGGCAGAGTATGAAGCTGAACAAAAGATCAATAAAACTTACCGCAGCCATGCTTGGCTGCATCGGACTACTGGCAGTATTCGCAAGAGTGACAGACGATGTCGTCCCTGCTTCAGCCACTGCTGACGAGCGCCCGACAATCGTGCTTGACGCTGGTCATGGCGGTCTTGATTCGGGGGCTGTCGGCAAAAACGGCGTGCTTGAAAAGGATGTCAACCTGTCAGTCGTAAAGCACCTGCGCGAGATGCTGGAGCTTTCGGGGTTCAATGTCGTAGTGACGCGCGACGAGGATATCTCCATCTATGACGCGGGGGTTGAGGGCATCCGCAATCAGAAGCTGTCTGATATGGATAACCGCCTTAAAATAGTGCAGAGCTATCCTGACAGTATCTTCCTGTGCATCCACCAGAACAACTACACCGACCCGAAATACTTCGGTGGTCAGATGTTCTACAATAACAACAACCCCGACAACCGCACGCTTGCACAGATAATGCAGAACAGATTTGCCCTGCTTCAGGAGGGAAACGACCGCGAGATAAAGCTCTCGGGCGACGAGCTTTTCCTGCTGAAATCAAACAAGAATCCCTCGCTGATGATAGAGTGCGGCTTCCTGTCCAATCCCGAGGAGGAAGCAAAGCTGGGGACTACCGAATATCAGCAGCAGGTCGCATTCACCATCTACTGCGGCGTACTGGAGTACATTGACGCTACCACAGAGAAACCAAGCGAATTTGAAACTATAGAATTGTAAACCTGAGAGGATGTTGAAATTGGCTAAACCAAAGACCTTGTTCATCTGCCGCGAATGCGGTCAGGAATACCCGAAATGGAACGGACGCTGCGCGTCATGCGGCTCATGGAACAGCATCGAAGAAACTGCGCCGACACAGGTGATAGGCGGCAAGACCGCGGCGCCCGTCGGCGAGTTCAAGTATAACCGCATCGGTGAGATAAGCTACGAGGACGAAACACGATACGGCACGGGAATATCCGAGCTCGACCGTGTACTGGGCGGAGGACTTGTCAAAGGCTCGCTCGTGCTCATCGGCGGCGACCCAGGTATCGGTAAGTCTACACTGCTGCTGCAGATATGCGGCTTCATGGGCAACGAGCATACCATCCTCTATGTTTCGGGCGAGGAGAGCGAGCGAC
>SVMQ01000244.1 GCA_015067375.1 Oscillospiraceae bacterium
CAAAAAACGCTCTTCGCAACGTCTTTAATACCAGCAACATCAGCCGTACCACTCGCTCGTACAATACTTATCGTATCACTGAAGCCTATTCTTTCTTGAACGAAAAGTTGATACAAACCGCTTCAGAAAAGGAAAAGCTTCTGCTGCAATCACTTGAACACAACTCAGAAAGCACCTCTTTTAACGATAGTAAGACCTTTTTGAAACAGCTGAAGGAAAATGCTTCGCTGATACTTAAAAAGGATATCAATACTTCGGAGATGTTCTTCTCGCAGCACACCTCTGAAAGATCCGCTGAAAAGCAGATGAAAGAGCGTTTTGCGGAAAAGTTCAGCATATCCGCACGCTATTTTTCCGAGTCACATGACATGATATACCGCCATGACAGCGAAAAAGAACTGCATCACAACACATCGGAAGAACGATCATACAGCTTTGCCGATCGTATCTTCAGCCACAAAGAGATAAACATCAACAGCACTGATACCGTCAGAAAAGCATCGATATTTGCTCTGACGCAAAGTATCCCGTCAATAATGCAGCATATCCTCAATCCAGCTTCAGATATTGCCATAACATCTGATATGCGTACAGATACGACCCTCTTATCCAATAGCAACGATGTCAATATATTCCGAGCTCTTTCCGAGATGCAGGCATCAAGCATTATTCACAGGAATTTCCCGAATACAGTCGATGCATATACCACCAACTACGCTGCGCTCACCGATGTTTATACAGATAACATATCACAACAGACAGACCGTAATACGGTTCTTAATACTGATAACAGTTCTATGACATATCTGAACGGAAATGCAATCACATATGAAAGCGACGGCTTGACGTACTCCGGAGGTGCAACATTCACAAATGCACCCACTGACTCCCCTCAGAAAGAACTCACAGAAAGGGTTTCAGAGCACCGTACAGATAATGTCATCGTTACCGAGGAGCAAAACCTCATCAGCAATGAACAGACACTGAAAAATTATATAAAAAATGAGCTGGAAAGCTATTTCAGCGAAGAAAATAACACAGCCTACAACACCACTATCTTCAACAACAGCAGCATAGAAATGATCTGTGATAAGGTTATAGTAGAGCTGGAGCACAGACTTAAGACCGAAAGCAGACTTAACGGCAGATAAGGCAGGATGAAACTATGGAAAAAGCGTCTTTCTATAAGCTCGACAACGGCAATGCGGAGCTTTTTATGAACGTAATGTTCAATCCCGCATCATATACAATCGACTCCAGAGCGTCCTATACCGCTGCAGGCGGTCTTGAAATACGCAAGGATATTCTGCAGTTCTCCAAAGTAGGAGTCCGTGAGCTTAATATGGAGCTGTATTTCGACACAATAAACACCAATCAGAATGGTGCTTCGGGTGCTGTCACCAATATGCTTATGACCACTCAGCTTGCGGGACTTTTTTCGGCATCTGCCGACGATGTAAGTGCACAGGTGGATAAGCTGAGACAGCTTATAGAGCTTACCGACGAAAAAGGCACCCCCCCGATAATCGAATTCCACTGGGGAAGTTTTATCTTCCGTGGAGTTATGGTATCGATGCATGAAAATTACACCATGTTTCTGCCCGACGGCCGCCCTGTAAAGGCAACCGTTTCGGTAACGATTGATGAATACCCGCTTTCAAAGATGACTTCCCTACCCTTTTCGGGCGGCGCTGAAAGCAAACTGACCGAAAATGTATCCTCCTCACAGAAGAACGATCTTAAAACGAAAGCAGAAGCTGTTATCGCCTCTGTCATCGTATGAACCACTCACACTTTGAAAGGATCTCTCACATGAAAAAAATACTGTTGTGGTCTGCAATTTTAGGTGTGCTGGTCGGGATATTGATCGGCATATACGCCGCTTGTTCCCCAATAAAGGCTATCGAGGCAGTTGATCTGTACGACAGGAATACTGCCTATTCCATATTGCGTTACAACTACGGAACGTTCCTGAAAAGCTCAAGAACGGACGGTACAGTTATTGATACCGTGCGTCTGCCTGCAAACTACCACGGAAATACAGTGTCATATCTTGACATGGCAATATACGAAAATGAGATCTATGTCATCGGCACTACCAACAGCGAATATTTCGTAACCAGGTACAAGCCTGATCTCGGTGGCGCAACAGAGCTGCTTAATGTGGAATATGAGAACGATGTCCACAATCAGCCCTCCATGTACGTCTACATTAATTATGACGAAAGTCTTATGACAGAAACCGATATGCTGGAGGTCAATGTCATTTATGATCATTCGACAGTGAACACACATACCATCGCCGGCACAGGCATACATGAGCCCGAGCATTCGGTATTCGAGCTTCCGGACACCAATGATGCGACATGGGCAAATAAATATTACAACATAATGGTATATAAAACAAGGAAGAACGACCTGTGCATAACCGATGGCACCAAAACAGTCTTTTTTGAGCCAAAAAGCAATGAATCCATTTATGATATTTTACTGATGCCGCAATCCGTTTATGCGGTAGATCTGTATGATATATCACTTAAGGAATACTTCATTATGGACGGCGTCTTGTATCCCGATATGGGTATATACACACTCGACGAAGCCTATAAGCTGCTGTACGGCTACACGAACGATTTCTCTTCAGTCCTTACTGTTATGCCATCAGACAAAATGTTTTCCGAAAGCGTCACATTTTCGGAAATATATAATATCCGTCCCTGTGCGAATTTCAGTGATGCTCCCGTTATTGTCGGTCTGCACGATGCAGACAACGGCTCGCATTATATACTTGCAAGAGATATGTGGAGCAGCACTTCATATGGCTTCAGGGCACCCAGAACACCTTTGTCTCAATACATCATGTATGGCATAGTATCAGCACTTGTTGCATTTGCATTAGTTTTTGTCATCATCATGATAATACGGGGACTACTGTCCATGCGCAGAGTGGTCATAAAGCAGATACTCATCTCCTTTACCGTAATACTCATCGCATGGTATCCGGTCCATGCGCTGACAAGGATGGTCGTTTCTTCCATTGTAAACACCGAAACCATATCAGCCGCAACGGGGCTGCTGAAATACATCGTATCAGATATCGATCCCGAAGAATTCAGACAAAACGGACTTTCAGAGGATCAGCTGGATGCAATGTACGCTTTTGAACGCAGCGATTTCAAGGATATTTCCAACGAAACAGATGTTTATGTTCAGCTTTTTGAACCTTCCGTCAGCATAGATTATATTGAGATCACAAGGTATATCGACGGCGTGCTTCGTTACGAATACTGCAACGAAGTCGGAAAAGGAGCCATGGCGGATTATTTCCGTAACGTATCAGTTATCAACAACAATAATCCCAACGGGAACAAAGTGTTGATAACAAATTACACCGAAGAAAAGAATAACTATATCGCAGCACTTTACTGTATAAAGGACGATGCAGGAAATATCATCGGTCATGCGGAGATCTGTATGGTATACGACCTTGTTGCAGAGAGAATAGGCATGCTGTCAAGGTTGCTTACGGCCGCTGTTGTTGTGATACTTCTCATCATAACGCTTCTGTATGTCTTTATCCTTAACAGAC
>SVMQ01000245.1 GCA_015067375.1 Oscillospiraceae bacterium
GCCAGCTTGAAAAGATAGTACATTGCCAGCGACATGACCGAAGCCGCAGCGTGTATTGCCGAGGCTATCCTCGAAAAGCCGAGAAAAAGCACCAATGTTCCAACCACATATACTATGGAGCTGATAAGCCACAGCACGACCGCCGCTTCAATATAACCTGCGATATTTGACATCATGCCATCGAAGCCGTCTGCAAGCATACTGAGTGCGCCCAGCACACCAAGACACAGCGCAAATATCGAAGTCACTATCAGCGACAGCACCTGCAATATCATTATCACAACATTAGTAGTTCGCGAACAAAGATACCGATGAAAAAAACCACCCTTGATGTATATCCTGCCGTCTGCCTCTTTCTTTTTTGTGTCAAGTTTAATATTCTTTGCCATATCTATGCCTTTCGCTATTCTGTTTCTGTTTTCAGATGCTTACGGTAGACCTGTTCCTGCTTCTCAACAAATACCAGACCCTTTTTCACCGTAACAAATCTGTTTTTGCATGGGTTTATCTTTCCCCTGCCTGCGGTGATTATCTCCTGCGCCATGCCGATACGAAGCGTACTCGGCTCGATACCGCCGTCCATCAGTATACGGCGCACCGCACGGCTGTATATCGGCTTTGGAAGCTTAGCAAGCTCCGCCGACTTGTAGCCGCCCTCTGTTTTTGCAGCGTCCAGCGCATCCTGCGCCATAGCTTCCAGAAAATCGCTATCCTCGCGCAAAGCGCGCTGCATACGCGCGGATGTATCAAGAAAACTGCCGTTTATCTTCATTATCTCGGGCAGGATAAGATGGCGCACCTTGTTGCGCGTGTAGTCGTCACAGAGGTTCGTTTTATCCGTAACAAATCCAAGACCTTTTTCGGCGCAGTAATCCTCGACCTCCTGCCTTGTGCAGTATATCAGCGGTCGGATTATGTTGTCGCGCACAGGCGGTATTCCGCATAAGCCTTTCAGCCCTGTGCCGCGCATCATGTTGAGCAGCACTGTTTCTGCACTGTCGTTGGAATTGTGCGCTGTCGCAAGCTTTTTGCCCTCAGATACCTCGGCAAAAAAATCATACCGCACGCGCCGCGCTGTTTCCTCAATGCTTTCATGCTTTTGCTGCACAGAGCGCACATCCGTCTGCAGCAAATGCAGCTCCACGCCCAGCCGCTCACATAGTTCAATGCAGAAGCGCATATCGCTGTCAGCCTCCTCGCCTCGCAATCCATGATTGACGTGACATGCCGACAATGTTATACCTAGCTGCTGCGCCAACTCTTTCATCACGCACAAAAGGGAAACACTGTCCGCACCGCCCGAAAGGGCGATGACAACAGCATCCCCCTCAGTTGTCATGGTGTGATCGAAAAGTGCTTTATTAACCTTTTCAGCAAACCTATCCATATATTACTGCTCCGTGCGGATGATCTCCGCGTTAGTAAATCTAGTATACTCGCCGTCCCATCCAAGCGGTACAGTACCAGGCTCACCGTGACGGTTTTTCGCAACGATGCACTCGCAGGCATTGACGTTCGGATCGGTCTTATCATAGTAAGCATTCCTGTACAGGAACATTACGATATCCGCATCCTGCTCGATAGAACCCGATTCACGCAGGTCAGAGAGCATAGGGCGCTTGTCGGGACGCTGCTCGGGACCACGCGCAAGCTGTGACAGGCAGATTATCGGAACATCCAGCTCCTTTGCCATTATCTTCAGATTTCGCGTGATATCAGAGATCTCCACAACTCTGTTGCCGCCGTAATTTTTGGTAGACGACATAAGCTGCAGGTAGTCTATCACCACAAGTCCGAGATTCTTGACCCTGCGCAGCTTAGACTTGATGCTTGCAACATTCACGCCAGCAGTATCATCTATGTAGATATTCAGTCTGGACAGGATATCAGCTGCCCTGCCGATGTCCTTCCACTTTGCACCGTCTATCTTTCCTGTCTTCATCTGGTCGGAGCTTAAGGATGCCTCTGAGCTTATCATTCTGCCCACTATCTGCTCCTTGGACATTTCCAGGCTGAACACCGCGATAGCCTTATCGGGCTGCTTTTTTCCTACATTAGTCGCTATGTTCATCGCAAACGAAGTCTTACCCATACCGGGACGCGCCGCAAGGATGATAAGGTCGGACTTGTTCAAGCCATGTATCCTTCTGTCAAGCTGCGTAAACAGCGTGGAAAGACCTGTCATAGCAGGCTCACCCGTTTCATTTGCGGTACGAGCAAGCTCATTCAGCGCGTTTATCCTGTCAAGAACGATGCCGCTGATATGCGTCAGACCCTTGACCTCGCTGCCGCTGCGGATATCAAATATCTTCTGCTCCGCAAAGTCAACAAGTGTGTTAGCATCCTCGCCGCCTGCATTGGCAGTGTCGATTATCTCCTTTGAAGCGTGGATAAGACTGCGAAGCATATACTTATCAGCAACGATAGCAGCATACTTCGCCACAGAGTTTATACTGGGCACTGCAGTCATAAGCCGCGTGAGATACTCCTTAGCCTGCTCCGCTGTTTCAAACACGCCCTGCCGCATCACCTTGTCCAGCACGGTGACGATATCTATCTTCTCGCCCGTCAGGAACATCTGCAGCATCACCGCATAGATATCCTTGTGCATTCCGACATGGAAATGCTCAGGCTGCAGCGTTGTGGCGATCTCCGCCATAGCCTCTCCATCCATCAGCACAGCACCGAGGACAGACTGCTCCGCGTCAACGTTTACAGGCAGATTGATGCCCGAAAGATCGTACTCAGCCATATCAGCCCTCAACAACGCTTACTGTAAACTTAGCCGAAACTCCTGCATACAGCTTAGCCTCAGCCGCAAAATCGCCAAAGCCCTCTATCTTCATCGCAATGTTGATCTTTTTCTTGTCAACGTCACAGCCAAGCGACTGCTTGATAGCAGCAGATACTTCCTTGGATGTAACAGTACCGAACAGTCTGCCGTTTGCGCCTGCCTTTGCCTTGACCTCGATCTTCTGATCCTGCAGCTTTTCCGCGATAGCCTTTGCGTTAGCTGTGTCAACATCTATCTTGTGCTGTGCGCTGTCCTTCTGACCCTGCAGCAGGTTGAGGTTCTTTGCATTAGCCTCCTGTGCAAGTCCCTTCTTGATAAGGCAGTTGATAGCGTATCCGTCCTTTACCTCGTGGATCTCGCCCTTCTTGCCTGTGCCTTTAACGTCCTGTAAAAGAATTACCTTCATGTCTTTATACCTCCAAGATCAGCCCTGTGAAAGGCTGTCATAATATGCGTCTATTGCCTCGTAAAGCTTCTGCACGGCTTCTGTATCGCTGATGCCGTACAGCTGTGCGCCTGCCATCGTCTGATGACCGCCGCCGTCGTCCTTTTTGTTGCCAAGGCTCTCCATTATGAGCTGAACATTTATCTTACCAAGCGAGCGTGCACTGAACGACCATCCTCCCTCACCGATGGGATACAGCGTAAAGGAAGCGTCCACTCCGCTGATATACAGCATATCGTCTGCCGCCTGTGAGCAGATAACGCGGATGTCGGGGAAATCCTCCTCCACCACGGATACCGCGCAGCTTCTGT
>SVMQ01000246.1 GCA_015067375.1 Oscillospiraceae bacterium
ATAATTAGGGCCAAGGCAGATAGCAAGGTTACCGGGGAGCGTCCATGTTGTGGTTGTCCAGATAACAACATAAGCCTTGGAAAGATCTATTCCGAGGTCGTCAAACTTGCCCTTGCTGTCAGACAGCGGGAACTTAACATAGATAGAGAAGCAGGGATCGTCCTGATACTCGATCTCAGCCTCAGCGAGCGCGGTGTTGCAGTCTGCGCACCAGTAAACGGGCTTCAGTCCCTTGTAGATGTAGCCCTTCTTTACCATCTCGCCGAATACCTCTATCTGCTTCGCCTCAAACTCGGGCTTAATAGTGAGGTAAGGGTTATCAAAATCGCCCCAAACGCCCAGACGCTTGAACTGCGCCTTCTGGTCGTCAAGGCAGGAAAGTGCGAACTCACGGCAGCTCTTTCTGAGTGCCACAGGGTCGATAGTACCGCTGTCAGCGCCGATCTGCTTGATAGCCTTCAGCTCAATAGGCAGACCGTGGCAGTCCCAGCCGGGAACATAGTAGGCATTATAGCCATCCATGCTCTTATACTTAACGATGATATCCTTTAATATCTTGTTCAGCGCAGTGCCGATGTGAATGTTGCCGTTAGCATAGGGAGGGCCGTCGTGAAGCGTGTAAGACGGCTTATCCTTATTCTTTTCGGCAAGTGCGTAATAAATGCGCTCCTGCTCCCACTTTTCGAGCATCTCAGGCTCTCTCTTGGGAAGATTGCCCCTCATGGGGAATTCGGTCTGCGGAAGATTAAGTGTGCTGTTAAAATCCTCTGACATGGTAATATCTCCTTGCATTTGTTTAGATCAACGGCTTGCCGTTCAGCAGAAGATCATTTTTGCCAAACGGTAATGCAGCCCGCCATCTAAGTGACAGGTCACATCTTGCCTGTATTATATAAAGGCTTAGCCTGATATTTCTTTATTTATTCTTGCCGAACTGCAGATCGTTGTGGCGCTGCTTCTTTTCGGCACCCGCATTAAAGAACGGCAGATCGAATTCACCTGTTTTTGCTGTGTCCTTCTGCTCGGGAACGCTCTTGAAAGGCTCTTCCTCTGCTTCAACGGGCTGCGGCTTTTTAGGCTGCTCGGGCTGCTCTGTCTTAACGGGAGCTTCCTGCTTTACAGCAGGCTTTTCAGCCTTTTCTGCCTTTTCGGTCTTTGCAGGCTCGGGCTTAGGTGCGGGCTTCTGTTGAGCGGCAGCCTTTTCTGCCTCCTTCTGCTTAGCCGCAGCGGCTGCAGCCGCCTTTGCACGCTCTGCCTCGCGCTTTTCTACCTCCTCGGCAGCCTGCTTAACAAACTCGTTCTCGCAGCTTTCGGGGAGCTTTGTGATAAGCTCGATCTGAGCCTTATATGCGGAAATGATTCTGTTGCGGTATTCGTCAGCTTCCTTGCGTGTTCTCTGGAGAACAGTCTGCTGAAGCTCGGTCTGACGCTGCATGAGGGTGTGTATCTCCTCAGCCTTTGCACGCGCGTCCTTAACAAGCTTGTCGGCGCGCTCATTAGACTCCTTGGTTATGCGCTTTGCATAATCATCTGCGTCCTTCATCATCTTTTCGGTCTTTTCGGTTGCTTCTTTAAGCTGCTTTGCAACTGCTTCATCGGTCTCCTTCTGCAGCTTGTCCGCAGCATTCTTGGACTCTGAAATTATCTGGTTGCCCTGCTTCTGAGCCATCAGCAGCGCATCCTTCAGTGCGTCCTCATCATCGCGGTACTCGCGAATCTTGTCAGCAAGCACCTCAAGCTTGCGCTCAAGCTCGTTCTTCTCCTTCTGAAGCTGAGCAAACTCACCGGAAATCTCTCTCAGAAACTCATCAACGTCGTCTGTCTTGTATCCGTTGAAAGTTGCCTTTTCAAACCGTCTTGCCAATATATCCTTTGCGTTCATTTGGTTTTCTTCCTTCCTTGAAAGTGCCTGCTCTGACATTTTCACGCAATGCGTGATATCAGATGTATTTTTCAATAACTATGCGGATCCTGCCTTTACGGCTCTCCCCGCTTATTTCCGACAGGCGGAACCTGCCGCTGCCGCGCACTGAGATCACAGTGTTCTCTTTGACCTCGGCACTGACATTTAAGCATGGAGAAAAGTCCGCATTTACCATGCCCGATTTAATGAGCGATGCGGATCTATCTCTTGATATATTCACCGCGGCGCTGACTATGCAGTCAAGCCGCAGAGAAGATACAGTTGTATCAATACGCTTCGTCTGCTGCTGCGGAATGGGCATAGTTATCCCTTTCTGACAGCTAACGCCGACCTTGCCTATCTTATCAAGCGCCGAAACCAGCTCTGCCGCCGTTTCATGAACGAACACCACAGCATAGCCTTCCGCCGTAAGGATATCCCCCACAAGCTCACGCTTTATCTGAAGCGAGAGTATTGCTCCGAGAAAATCCCTGTGGGAAAGCTTGTCCCGTTGACGATAAGTAAAGGTAAGCGGTATAATGGGAAAACAATCGGACGCAGCAAGCTCTTCGGCATAAGTGTCCTCCACAAAGCCGCAGATGACCCTTGCCGCACCGTCATATCCCCCGTAAAAGCAGGGGCGCCCTTTCACCGAATTTTCGGCAACAACAGCCTCACGCTCGTTAAGAAACGCCGAAAACCTCGGCACTCCAGATCTGACGCTCAGCCGCTGAAGATCCGCAATGTGGGCGGAAAGATAGCGCTCCTCCTCGTTTAAAAGCGAAAATGCCACAGATCAATCAAACTGCTCGTATTCTACAAGGTCACCCTGAAGACTAACGCTTCTGGGAGTTACTGTATATGTGCAGCTTGCGATCTTCTCCATCTTGCCGTCGATTACAGCGATAACGCCTGTCATGAAATCAACGATTCTCATTCTCGCGTCAGCAGTAACGTTGTCAAGATTAAGGATAACTATAGCGTTCTCCTTGAGGAATCTAACTGCTTCCTTCATGATCTCGTCATAGTTCTTGGGCTTAAGTACTACCAGAGTTGAGCCGCCGTAGGAAGCGCCGCCGTGCATGCTGATAACCTTCTCGCTGCTTCTTGCGGAAGATGTGAACTTGGGAGCGCTTACGCTCTCAGCCTCAGCCTCTGTAACAGCGGAAGAAGAGGTATCTACATACTCATCATAATCCTCTGCGTACTCGTCCTCGCTCTGACGGAATCTTGCAAATAAATCTCCTAATGCCATAATATTTTCCTCCAATTTAATTATTTGTATATTTTCTATATCCGAACAGACCTGAGCCTATTCGGATAATTGTGGACCCGTACTTGATGGCAGTCGCATAATCCCCCGACATGCCCATAGACAACGTGTCAAACTTAAAATTATCCTCACTGCTGTTTGGCAGCGGGTGCGCCTTGATGTCCTCGAAAAGCTTTTGCATTGCGGCAAATATCTCCTCGCTGCACCACGGCGGCGGTATGGTCATAAGGCCTCTGAGCCTTATGTTCGGCAATGAAATCACCTCTGAGCAAAGCTCCCTCACGCTCTGCGGGGAAATTCCGCCCTTAGTGTCCTCCTCGCCAATGTTGACCTCCACCAATATATCCATGATCTTTCCGTGCTGAGCAG